>JAHEIA010000228.1 GCA_024639625.1 Chromatiales bacterium | reverse complement strand
TCGGGCCAGGCGGGCTCGATGCCGGGGCGATTCACCACCCCCCAGAGCAACATCGAGAGGATCCCCATCAAAGCAGCGATGAGGAGGCTGGCGCGACTCATGCTGTCTCATCCTCCCGGGGCAGGCAAACACAGCAGATTGTACTCGCTGTCGCCCCGTTGCACCCAATCAAACCTTCCGCTAATTTGACACATTAACGGCTTTGGCTGTGGGTGGCATAGCAAGACGGCGCAGGGCGGCGGGCGGATTCCGCGAAGCATCATCCCTTTTTAGGAGTATTCCCGCGGCGGTACAGTAGCGCGGACAGGGGAACAGAGGGCCAACCCGCTGCGGGATCACCTGATTTGGGTTACCAGGGCCTTGAGTGGCCGCGCAACAGAGCGGTCGGTCATTCGGTCCAAGCTCGTACCGCGCGGCTTCGCTGCAAAACCGCACAGGCACAACCCATTATCTAGGCACCTATCGCGGCGCCGGTCCTCTTGCTTGCCCGGAGCCCCGTGCAGAGGTTTTCTGGCGATCTCAGGCGCAGGTCGTGGCGACCCGGTTCAGAGCCTGCTGGGCGGCCATCCGACGATTCCTGTGCGGCTCGGCCGCCGCTCCAAGGCAACAAAGGTCAACAATGCGGATACCCCGGCAAGCAAGAACACGCCGCTCAGGAAGCCAGCGACCGGGGCAAGCACACAGGCAACCGCGAGGCACAGAGAGACCAGAACGGCAACCGGTCGTCCGTGTCGCCAGAGCGCCTGCGCCGTGCGATGCCACTCTGTCCCGCTTTGCCTCCCGGCGCCGCGCAGATTCTCCAGCAACCGTAGCCGTGTGACGGGGATACCCTGGCCGATTGCCGCCGGGGCGGGGGCACGGAGTCTCACCTGCCGCCCCTCGAGGGTGGGTAGTACAACTGTCGGTGACCTTTTTGACATGCCATTGCTCCGTTCTTTCTTGCCCCTGTCCGGGATCCGCCAGACGCGAGAACGGCCTTGGATCTGAATGCGGAAGCGGCTTGGGATGGAAGCCTAGGTCAGGGTGGATTGCTCGACAATCCGCAATCGCCGCGGGTCTTCTCCGTAGTACCGCGGAGAGAACACAGCGCCCCCGCGTACCGGTATGAGGAGACGGATGCCATAAAGTTCCCGCAAGACCGCCAACAGGACAGCCTATCCGAGCAAGCAGAATCCCCTTACCGGCAGTCGGGTATCGATGCTCCATTGGTGGATCGATAGGCACGAGCATTCGATACAAATTGTATTGGGGCTTCGGGCTGAGCGCGCGCGCCGGCATGCGAATGCTCCGGCGGCATCTCAAGCGGGTCGCGGCAACGTGCGGTGCAACCACCAGACGATGGTTTACTTGTGTACCTTCTTCAGACCTACGGAAAGATGCACGAGATCGACCAGGGTTCTCGCCCGCATTTTTTCCATGATGCTGGCCCGGTGTGACTCTACGGTGCGTATGCTGATGCCGAGTTCCAGCCCAATCGCTTTGTTCGCGGCGCCGGTGACGATCAGATCGAAGACCTCCTGTTCGCGAGGCGTCAGGGTCTGCCAGCGCGCAATCGCCACCGGACTCCCCGAGTCCGGCGCGCTTGGCTCTGCCGCCTCACGGAGCACCTGTTGCACGCGATCCAACAGGGCTTGGGAGCTCAAGGGCTTGGTGATGAAATCTGCGGCACCCAGTTTCATGGCTCGCACCGCCATGTCGATGTCGCCGTGCCCGGTGATGATGATGACGGGCAGCGCCGGGTGCTCCGCACACAGCCTTTCGAGCAGGGCCATGCCGCTCATCCCCGGCATGCGCACATCCAGCAGGACACAACCGGGGCGATCCACAGATGCGGGATATCTGCCGAGAAACTCGTCCGCACTTGCGTAGCTGCTTACCTCGATCGCTACGGACTGCAGCAGCAACTCGAGAGATCTGCGAATCTCCGAGTCGTCGTCGACCACATGGACCAGCGGCGTTTCGATCATGGATTGGTTTCCAACATGGCTGGCAGCTCGACGCGGAACAAGGCCCCGCCGGCCTCTCCGCCAGTCCAACGAATCTGCCCGTGCAATGTCTCTACGATGGATTGGACGATCGCTAGGCCGAGCCCCAGATTCTTCAGTTTATCGGTCGCCCAAAGGTCAAACAAGCTCTCGGCAATCTCCCCTCTTACACCCGGTCCGGTGTCCTCGACCTCGATCACTACCAGACCTGCCGCCAGATCAGAATTCGTGCGTACGCTCAGGCGACGTTCCCCGCGTGGCGTCTGATCCATCGCCTCCAACGCATTGACGATCAGTTGAATGAGAACATGCTCGAGCTCTATGGGGTCGCCATAGATCATTGCCGGCACGTCCGCAAATCGGCGTTCCAGAGCGACGCATCTCCTTTCTATCCGTTCTTTGAGCAAGTCGAGACTGGATTCCACCACTTGATTTACGTCGACCGGGCACGGCCTGTGATTGCGGCGACGGATCAGCGTTCGCAACTTATCGAGAATCTCGCCTGACGTTCTACCGAGACGTTCGATGCTCTCCAGGATATTAGAGAGTTCGGCCCCATCGAGGCGGCCGCGCTCCTGCAGGCGAACCGCCGCACCCGCATAGTTGCAGATCGCAGCGATGGGTTGGCTGAGTTGATGGGCGGCCGAGGAGACGATCTCCGCACTCAACACCATCCGGCCGACCTTGGCGAGTTCGCCACGGTGCTCCTCGACGCGGCGGCGCAAACGTTTTTGTTCGGTTACATCGAGCAGCGCCGCCACCCCGCCGGCAATCGCGCCGTCCGCATCACGCAGCGGCCGCGCGGTAACCTGCACCCAGCGACCCTCTTTTCGCTTCGGGTTGCGCAGATACAGTTCCGCGCTGTCGATCGACTCGCCGTTCATCGCGCGCACCAAGGGCAGCTCCTCGGTGGGTAACGGGTCTCCCGACTCATCGCTGAATACCCCAAAGTGGGCGGCCCAGCGTCCGGGCGGCACGTCGGCGGGAGGAGCGCCGACAATCTGTTCAGCCTTCCGATTCCACAGGAGGAACCGACCCTCGCGATCGCTGACGATGACACCGTCCGCCACGTTTTCCAGGATGAGCCGTTGCAGGACATGCTGCCGCGCAAGCTCTTCGGTGCGTTGTGCGACGCGATTCTCGAGGTCGCGGTTCAGCTCGGTCAGGGTCTCTTCCCGCGCCTCCACCTCATCGACCATGCGCTGGAACGCAGCGGCCAGGGTTCCCACCTCGCCCCCGGAGACCTCCGGCAAGGCTACCCTGTATTCGCCGAGGGAGATCGCTTCGGCGGCCTTGGCAAGCGTGCTCAAGGACCTCGTCAGTCCACGCACCATGACGACGACCAAAGCGATTACCAATGACAACAGCACCCCCGTACCGATCAGGCTCTCGCGGCGCATTAGTCCGACGGTCTGGTACACATGCTCCGCGGGCGCCGCCAGGACAAACATCAAATGCCTGTCCGGGTGCGCGGGATCGCAGCTGCGCGAGGTGGCGTACGCGACGCTCTTGCCAGCGTCGTCCAGCACCTCGAAAAAGGCTCCGGAGCCCAACGCGCCAGGCGGTTGCTCCGCGAAGACCGGAAACACGTCCGGCAGACGGAATGGCGTCTCAAATTCAAACCCAAACGCGCGGCGGGGTTCTGGATGAAAGAGGAAGTGACCCTCCTTATCGGCGATGAAGATACGCTCATCTTCCCCAAGAAAGAATTTCGTACGCTCGAATACCCGACCCATATCCAAGTTCAGGACAACCACGCCGAGAAGCGTGCCGCCAGGACTTCTAACCGTCGTCACCGCGCGTAGCGTAGGCTGGTGCGGGGTGGAGATGCGCCCGTGCTCCCGATTGAGATCGATACGTGAAAGGTAGACCTCTCCGGCAGGCAGAGTGACCGCTTCGCGGAAATAATAGCGACCGCCCTTCTCCTGGAGTTCATCCGGTGGGGTGACACCGAGTCCGCTCGCGGTTCGTTCGACGCGCACGATCTCGCGCCCCTCCTGCCTGGCGCCGATCAAGCGCAGCTGAAAGTACTCCGGGCGCGCCTCAGCAAAGGCGAGCAGGATCTGCTCCAGGCGCTCTGTCCACTGGAGTAGGGTCGAACCGCCGACCGGATCCTGCCCCCCACCTTCGAGAGCGCGAAAGATGCCCTGGATCGGTGGCGTTCCCGCGAGAAACAACACATCCCCGCGTACCCGCCGCAAGTAGCGCTCGACCTCGTCCGCGGCACGCTCGGCGCGAAGCCGCAATTGCTGGAGCTCGCGCTCCTGTAGCGCCTCGGTCCGCCCCCGGTCGAACAAATAGCCGACGGCGAAAGCAGCCGCTACCAGCAACAGGATGAAGAAAGCGCCTACCCGTAACGGCAACGAATCCGGAATGCGAAACAGCGACGGCTTGTGACGGCTCATAAACGCAGCGAGGTTCGATCAAGATCGCGATACGCGGACGCGGAACGCCGATGTCTCCGGGTGTACGCGCTTGCCTGGTGCCGCCGGAACCGCAGCGGTGCGGCGATCAGCTTCAAGCGTACGCAGAGGGAGATCCTAGGGCGAGAAAAGGTACCTCCCTGTACCGATTAAGAACTCTCCTTGTAGCGAAACCGTATCCGGGTCGACTACCCGGAGCCGCACCAGCATCTTATCGATGCGTGAGCGCGGGGAGAGAGCGAGGATCGCAGGTAATTACGGGAATCCACTCACGGACCTCGGGACGGTCACTAAGAAATATCACCATCGTGCCGCGTGCGGTCAGCTTGCGGTACATCATCTGCAACATGGCCACCCCCGAGTCGAAAACGCGCTCGACAGCGGACAGGTCAACGATGCAGGACGTCAAACCCAGGGCCACCCGCTTGCAGATGTCGCAAACGTCGCGCGAGACGCTGACATCCAGGTTGCCGTCGAAACTAAGATCCAGCCTGTCCTCCTCCTCGATGTAAGACGCATATACCGACATATCGAGTCCTCCTCATTTGGCGGTAAGTGCTCTATCGTCACCGCAGTGGACACCGCCGAAGCAGCATATCCGTTTGGGCCGGCGTGCCGACCAACATCCTCGGCCTCTGGCTCTGCAGATCGCATCCCGGGATCTATGATTTTTGTTATCCAGAGGGCCTAAACCACTACGAACAACAATGTTAAAAAAAATCCGGGTACCCAGCAATTCGGAAAACTGTGTATGGCCTCCGTAGAAATACGGATACCCCCCGTTTGGTAGGTGCGCGGTCTGTCCCTAGCCCGGCCTGCTCTCCACCGACCGTTTGGTAGCCCGCTGCACGGATGGCGTGTTCGATTCGCTCGCGGTTCATGGTATGCGGAAGATAGTCCACCGCAACACCCCCGGTAGCGGGATTCATGCTCGCCCTGATGGCGCTAATCCCTTGACCGCCCGTTCGACCCGCGCGTGCAGGAGGCACAGGTCAGGCCGTGGATCCCCCGTCCGCACCTCCCGGCTCATCGCGATGCCGCGCGGCATCGGAACACGAGCCTTGGCACGGCGCCCGGACTACCAAGTCCCGCTCGCCGGTCGGATCGGTTCACCGCGAAGCACCGCTCACCGGCTTAGCTCCGCCCGGTAACCGGCCGCGGCAACTGCGGCGACGAGGGCATCGGCGTCCGCAGAACCGTCGACCCTGGCCGTTCCTTTCTCCAGATCGACTTTGCACACCTCGTCAACCCCGGGCACCGCCGCCAGCGCCTTGGCGACCGCGTCGACACAATGCCTGCAGGTCATCCCTTCCACTTTCAGATCAATCATGATGTGCTCCTC
>JAHEIA010000227.1 GCA_024639625.1 Chromatiales bacterium | reverse complement strand
GGGCCTGCTACCTCTCGGCGTGGCGGGCATCCTGCTCATTGCCGCTTACACTCCCTGGATCACCCGCTCGCCCTGGGTCTCTCTCATCGCCCCCGGTTTCGGCTTCGGCACGCTCATGGTGCTCGGGAGCTTTTTTGTATTCACCCACCAGTACACTGCAAGCGCTCTAGCGGCCTCCATCGTCCCTTTCTTTCTGGTAAGCAATCTTTTGTTGCTCAACCAGTTTCCCGATGTAGAGGCGGATCGCGCCGTAGGCCGCCGCAATCTACCGATTCTCTGGGGCCGCTCGGCAAGCCGCTGGATCTACCTCTCCTTCCTCGCCGGCGCCTACCTTTGGTTGATCGGTATGGTCCTTCTGGGGGTTCTTCCGGGCAGCGCGCTGATCGCCCTGTTGACACTGCCGCTGGCGCTTCTCGCCGCGGTGAAGGTAGCGCGGCATGCGAATGATCTACCCCGGCTGACCACCGCACTGGCCATGAATGTCGCCGTCTGCCTGGGTACTACGCTGCTGCTCGGCATCGGCTTGCTCCTCGCGTGAAGCACCCCGCTTGGACTGAAGGCCAACGTCCCCGCTTGCGCCGGGATTGAGGCGGCAGGTTGGGGCAGACTCTGCAACCGCTCGTCGGCATCGTCTTGTTCGCCGGTTTCGCTTGGCTGGCGAGCGAGAACCGAAGCCGGGTGCGTCCGCGTTTGCTCCTGACCGGGATCGCGATTCAGCTGATAATCGGCCTCCTGCTGCTGCGCATGCCGGGCACACAGGCGCTCTTCGTCGCCTTGAACAAGGCCGTATTGCTGCTGCAGGAGGCGAGCGAGGCCGGCACCTCTTTCGTTTTCGGCTATCTTGGCGGCGCCGAACCCCCATTCCAGCAGATTGCGCCGACCAACGGCTTTATCCTTGCTTTTCGCGCCCTGCCTCTGCTGCTGGTGGTGAGCGCCCTGTCCTCGCTACTGTTCTACTGGCGCGTGCTGCCCTTGGTCGTGCGCGGCTTTTCCCTGGTCCTGGAACGCACCCTCGGCATCGGCGGTGCCCTGGGGCTGGCGACCGCGGCGAACGTTTTCGTCGGCATGACCGAGGCGCCCCTCCTGGTCCGCCCTTACCTGCGCGAGATGTCGCGCAGCGAGCTGTTCGCCCTCATGACCTGTGGCATGGCAACCATTGCCGGAACCGTGATGGTGTTGTATGCGGGCATCCTTGCCCCGGTCATTCCGGATGCCCTAGGCCACATCTTGGTTGCGTCGCTGATTAGCGCGCCCGCCGCCCTGACCATCGCTCTGACCTTGGTTCCCGAAACCAATGAGCAGGCGCATCCGGGGAAGATCGAGCTCAGGCAGACGGCGAACAGCGCCATGGACGCCATCACCAAGGGGACACTGGACGGGCTGCAGCTGATGCTGAACATTATCGCCCTGCTGGTGGTGTTGATCGCCCTAGTCCATCTGGCCAATCAATTGCTATCCGTGCTGCCTGACGTGGCCGGCGAGGCGCTCAGCCTACAGCGGCTCCTCGGCTGGCTCATGGCGCCGCTGGTGTGGGCCATCGGTATCCCCTGGAGCGAGGCGCCGACCGCCGGATCGCTGATGGGGATCAAGACCATCCTCAACGAGTTCCTGGCCTATCTGGAACTGGCCGCGTTGGACAGTGCGAGTCTTAGCGAACGCAGCCGCATGATCATGACCTATGCACTGTGTGGATTCGCCAATTTCGGCAGCCTCGGAATTATGATCGGAGGACTCGGTGTGTTGGTACCGGAACGCAGAAGGGAGATCGTCGGCTTGGGCATGAAATCGATCCTCGCAGGCACGCTCGCCACCCTGATGACCGGGGCGGTCGTTGCACTGTTACTTTGAGCTGCCCTGGGGCAACGAACCGGTGATAGCGCTATGACAGGTCACTCTATGCTACTCACGCCCGGATCGCTTTACGAGGCCATCAGCTCACGCACGGCAAGCGCGTTGGCGAGCGGCGCCCTGCAACCAATCGAGACCCGATTCGAACAGGTGTGCGAACACGGGATCTGTTTCCTGTTGCGCGTCGCGGCGAACCTCCGGCGCAAGGCCGAGGATACGACGGAACGCCGCCGGCAGTGCCAAACCAGGCGAGGCCGCGAATTCAACCCGTTCCTACCGCCGGAACGCGAACTCAAGGTGGCGGATATTACCCCCTCTCATCTTGCGTTGTTGAATAAATTCAACGTGATCGATCGTCATCTGCTGCTCGTAACCCGTTGCTTCGAAGATCAGGAAGCGCTGCTCACCTGCGCCGATTTCCAGGCGCTTTGGGTGTGCATGGCGGAATTCGACTCGCTGGGCTTTTACAATGCCGGTCCGGCGGCGGGGGCCAGCCAGCGCCATAAGCACCTGCAGCTCATCCCTCTGCCCCTGGTACAGGGTGGGCCGCAGGTACCACTGGCGCCTTTGCTTGCGGGAGGCACAGAGGAACCAGGATTCCGCAGCAACCCCATTCTGCCCTTCGTCCACGGCATCAGTGGATTGCCGGAGGGAGTGGAGCGCAACCCGGCGCGGGCTGCGCGGATATCGTTCGAGCTGTACCGGGGGTTGCTCGATTTCGTTGGCATCGCCGCGATTGGCGACCCGCAAGCGGCTCGCCAATCCGCGCCCTACAATTTGTTGCTTACGCGCCGTTGGATGCTGCTGGTTCCCAGAAGCCGGGAATGCTTCGCCGGCATCTCGGTGAATGCCCTTGGGTTTATCGGCTCCCTGTTCGTCAAGGATGAACAAGAGAAGGCCGCTTTGACCCGCCACGGTCCGTTTGCGGTTTTGCGCTCGGTAGCGATTGCTCGCGCGTGAGCGCATCCGGCAACCTCTTGCGGTAATCCAAAAGGCGGGGGCAATCTGCTAGGATCGGTTTTTCCCGGTAGCGCACCCGATCTCAAGCATGGCCGCCGATTCCGCTAACGCAGGCCCGCAGTCCACCCTAGCCAGCATTGCGGCGCTGATCGTCAGGGCGTTGGACGAACAAGGTGGGAACGGCAAGGCCGTCCTGGACTCGGTTGGCTTGAACCCGGCTTTGCTGCTCGATCCTGAGGCGCGATACCCGGTGTCGAAGATGCAGAAGCTCTGGCGTGCGGCCACCGCGATCAGTGGAGATCCGTGCTTTGGCTTGAAGGTTGCCCAGGCGCTACAGCCCTCCGCCCTGCACGGGTTGGGCTTTTCCTGGCTGGCGAGCGACACACTGGGCGATGCTTTACAGCGGGTGGTGCGCTATTCGCGGCTCTTATCGACGCTATCCCGGGTCCGACTCGAGGAGGGAGAGGAATCTTGCAAGCTCAGCATCGAGCCCATGGTAGCACGTGCGGAAATCGCGCCGGCATCTGTGGATGGAGCCCTCGCCCTGGTGCTCCAGATGTGTCGCATTACCGCCGGGATGTCGCTGAACCCAAAGCGTGTCTTGCTCGCTCGGCAGCCACCGGCTTGCGCGAAACGCTTGCAACGGTTCTTCCGCGCTCCCATAGAATTCGCCAGTAACGAGATCGCGATTTGCTTCGCGCCCAGCCAGTTGTCGGTGCGACAACCCTTCGCGAATCCGGAACTCGCCCGGATCAACGATCAGGTGGTGATCGACTATCTGGCCCGCTTCGACCGCAAGAATATTGTTCTTCAGGTGCGCTCGCAGATCATCGAGCAACTGCCTTCGGGCTCACCGAATCAGGAAAAGATTGCCGCCGCGCTGCACATGAGCCTGCGCAAATTGCAGCGACGTTTGCGCGCGGAATCCACCAGCTTCACGCACCTGCTGGACGACACCCGCCAGCAGCTGGCCACCAACTATCTGCGCTCGTCGCGCCGGTCTGTCGGAGAAGTCTCTTATCTGCTGGGGTTTTCGGAACCCGCCAACTTCGCTCGCGCCTTTAAGCGTTGGGCGGGCATGACACCCATGCAGTACCGCGACGCGCAGACCCATCAGGCCTAGTCAGATTGCCGGCGCAGGGATTACCGAGCCCTGGCAAAGGGGCGAGCCGCATGGTAAGACCCCTCGGCAGCAACCCGCCGAGAGGCCCGAGAACCGCACCTTATGCCGGTTTCTTGAACCAGGACATGCACCAGCCGTTTTCGTTGACCGCCTGCCCCGGGAACAGGGCGCAAGGTCTCCATTCTCCCTCGGATGCCTGGATGAACTGGCAGTTGTTGCAGAACTGTTCACTACCCGGCACACCGGCTTTCTCCGCACGATCCGCCTTGGTGGCGTCGTTCACGTATTTCAGACCCTTCGCCCGCGGGTCGCTCTCGGACACATGGGGCAATTCGTCGGCGAAAGCGGTCGCTGTGGATATCAGCTGGGACAAGGGAGCCGCTACCGCCCCTGCGGCGATGTAGCGAAGGACATTACGACGGCTGGATTGAAAGTCTTTCTCTTTCATGTCTACCAATCTCCTCACGTTTTCGATGGTGTTCCGACCCGGCTGCGCTCGGCGTCGCACACGGGAGTACCGGCTTATCTACCAGACTTCGCCGACCTTGCCAAGCGGGGCCGCATATTTTGCTACGGCTCGGGATCGGCACATGGATCACCGGCGGGCGCTGCGCAGCACCATTGCGGAACGAATACAGGGAAAGTAACCGACTGATTGTCCTAACTTTTTGCCCGCAACAGCGATTCCGCTAGCGCTAGCCGAGCCGCCAGTGGCGCGATAGGGACATCGGCGGGAAATTCAGGGGATCTCGTTGAAAACGCTGAGCACAGCATCGGCCTCGCTGGAGAAACCCTCGCCGAAGACCACGGAAGGGGCGCGGAACAAGACAGTGCCGGTAGCGGCAATGCTGAAACCCTGTTCCACCCGGATCTCGCTGCACGCCTCGAAGGACTGCAACGAAGCGATCCGAGTCAGCGGGAGGTAGAGACGGTCTTTGGGCACATGACAGACGTACAGATCGGGGTCGAATATCGTCACGTCATAGGCAAAGTCGAACCTAGTGCCGTCCACCACTACGTCGCCCACCAGGACATGAAACGTTTGGTCGGCCAAACCGGCCCCCCCAACGGCTCCGACCGGCTCCCACACCAGGGTGTCGTCGGCGTATCCCGAATCGTTTTTCTGCGGCAGCACCCTGAGCTGTAAAGACACCCCTTGATGCGACATGGACACTGTGGCGTTGCGGAAATCTACCTGGTTGGGGGCGGCGTTGATGGAAAACGACCAGCGGGGAAAAATTACCGAGTATGGGACATAACCTGCCGGAGGCCAGGCAATCCATTCCGGCGTCGTCGGGCGAGAAGCGAATCCGCTGAGCACCCAAAGCGCATTCGCGCCACGATAATAGGACAGGGTCGCGCCGGTTGAACCGGTGCCCATCTCTCTCTGCGGCGGATAGAGAAGCCACCGCCGGTGACCAACGAAGTCGTTATAGCTACCCGAATCACGCATGTACAGGGCAACGGCTGCAGGCCCCGCGGCACCCAGGGCAAGGTTGGATTTGCCCGCCGCTGTGGCGCCGTCCGCCGAGTAGCAGGCCCAGTCCACAGAGGGGGCATGACTTAAGGCACCCTCCGCGTTCATCATCAGCGCTGCTTCCTGGGCGCGGGCGCTGTTCGCAAGATTCTCGAAAATATCTGCTGGAAGGCCGACCATGGCACGGAAATAATTGACCACGTCGATCGTCGCCTGGGCGTAGGCGATGCTGGTGGTGCCCGCCGTACAGGAGCCCAGGTCTCCCGACCACTCCATAGGGACGGCCAGGGCTGGTTGGTAAAGGGTACGGAACAGTTCAGCAACCTGGTACCGGCTTCGTGTATCG
>JAHEIA010000226.1 GCA_024639625.1 Chromatiales bacterium | reverse complement strand
CGGCAACAGCAGGCGCGACTGGAACCTGAGCTGCAACACCTGTTGCTGCCCGGCGATCCGAACGACGAGCGGAACATCTTCCTCGAGATCCGAGCCGGCACCGGTGGCGCCGAAGCAGCCTTGTTCGCCGGCGACCTGTTCCGCATGTATACGCGCTATGCGGAGCTTCAGCAGTGGCGGGTGGAGACGGTCAGCGAGAGCCTTGGCGAACACGGTGGATACAAGGAAGTTGTCTGCCTTATCAGCGGGCGCGGCGTCTATTCCCGGCTGAAGTTCGAGGCCGGCACTCACCGCGTGCAGCGGGTACCGGAAACCGAGTCTCAAGGGCGCATCCACACCTCGGCCTGCACGGTGGCGGTCCTCCCCCAAGCGGAATCCATCGACGGCGTCGACATCAACAGCAACGAACTGCGGATCGACACCTACCGCGCCTCCGGCGCAGGCGGCCAGCACGTCAACAAGACCGACTCCGCAGTGCGTATCACCCACCTGCCCAGCGGCATCGTGGTGGAATGCCAGGATGAGCGCTCGCAGCACAAAAACAAGGCGCGCGCCCTTTCACTCCTGGAAGCGAAACTGCTCGATCAGGCGATGGAGGCACAAACCAGCGAACGCGCCCTTTCGCGCAAGATCCAGGTCGGCAGCGGAGATCGCTCCGAACGTATCCGCACCTACAACTTCCCCCAGAACCGCGTCACCGACCACCGCATCAACCTTACCCTGTACAAGCTCGATGAGGTTCTCCAGGGGGCTCTCGAGCAGATCATCGATCCGGTGCATCGCGAATACCAAGCAGAGCAGTTGGCGGACCTCGCCGGGAACGATATTTGAGCGAACCCGCCATCGGCAGCGTCCTGGCCCGAGCGCAGAAACTCCTCGCCAGACTACCCGAGACGCACCCCACATTGGAGGCCTCGGTATTGCTCGGCCGAGTCCTCGATTGCTCCCGCAGCCACCTCCTGGCATGGCCCGACCGGGTGCTGAGCGCCCGACAAATGCAACGCTTCGAGCACGACCTGAGGCGCAGGCTGCAGGGCGAGCCGGTGGCGTACATCCTGGGCCGCCGGGAGTTCTGGTCCCTGGAGCTCGAGGTCACCCGCGATACTCTAATCCCCCGCCCGGAGACGGAATTGCTGGTGGAACTGGCGTTGCGGCTGCTGCCGGCGGACCAACCCTGCCGGATCCTCGAATTAGGCACCGGGAGCGGGGCCATCGCGGCTGCGCTGGCCAGTGAGCGACCTTGCTGGTCGATTACGGCCGGCGAGCACTCGGCAGCGGCGCTCGCGGTGGCCGAACGGAATTTTCGGCGCCTGCGGCTGGAGAACATCCGGGCGCTGCGCAGCGACTGGTGCGCCGGGCTCGAGAGCGAGTCGCGCTTCCATCTCATCATCAGCAACCCACCCTATGTCCCAGAGCAAGACCCACACTTGGGACAAGGCGATCTCCAGTGGGAACCAATGCGCGCCTTGGCGGGCGGCCCCGACGGCCTGACGGAGATCCGGCGCATCGCCGCGACCGCGCCGCGCCATCTGCGGCCAAGGGGGTGGATCCTGTTGGAGCACGGCTACGATCAGGGGGCTGCGCTACGGCGTCTGCTGCGCGCAGGGGCTATGACCAGGATCGCCACCTACCGGGATCTCGCAGGAATTGAGCGTGCGACCCTCGGCAGGCAGCGGGGTTAGGAATATTCCCTATTGATAATTCTCAATCCCGCACTAGTCTTAACGCATCATGGAACAAACAAACCCTACCCTGGTCAAGCATCGGGAGATCTTCTTCAACGCCCTGCACCCGGATCCGAACCAGGCGCGGACGGCGTCCCTGCTGCTTGCCGACGTCCCCGGCATCATTCACCTAGAGCCGGTGGCGGCGCTATCGTTGCGGGTTAGCTATGACTTGTTGTGGATTAATCTCGAGCAGATTGAAAATGCGCTGGTCGAGTGCGGGTTACACTTGGATAACCGGCTGTTGTGCAAGATCAAGCGCGCGCTCTGCTATTTCTCCGAGGAGACAGAGATGGCTAACAACGGTTGTCCCCGCGGCGACAACAATTGCACGCAGCGGATCTTCGTCAACCGCTACCAGCGACAAAATCACGCCTGCCGGGACCAGCGTCCGGAGTACTGGCGCAAGTATCTCTAAACCCCTCGAACAATCCCTGCGAACGTCGTCTTCCACTGCCAGCGTCGCCTCTACGCCGCACCCGCCCACGGAGTATCCGTGCCGTGGATGACGACCTGCTGCTTCGCTACAGCCGCCAGATCATGCTCCCGGAGTTTGGCATCGAGGGGCAAGAAAAGCTGCGCCAATCCCGCGTACTGATCATCGGCCTCGGCGGGTTGGGCTCCCCGGTGGCGATGTACCTGGCTGCCGCCGGTGTGGGACGAATCATTCTCGTGGACTTCGACCAAGTGGACCTGAGCAATCTGCAGCGGCAGATCATCCACACAACGGACCGCATCGGCAGCCCCAAGGCCGCATCGGCGCGACAAACCCTGCTGCAGCTGAATCCGGAAATCGAGGTGGAGACGGTCGCGCAGCGCTTGGACGAGCCGGAACTTAGCAGCCAGGTCGAGCTGGCGCACCTGGTGATCGACGCGAGCGACAATTTCGCTACCCGATTCGCCGTCAACCAGGCTTGTAGCGCAGCCCGCACCCCCCTGGTTTCCGCTGCGGCGATCCGCTGGGAAGGGCAGGTGAGCGTATTTTCGGGACAGCCAGGGGATCCCTGCTACCGGTGCCTGTACCCGGAAGAAGGGACCCTGCCCGAGACCTGTTCGGAAAACGGCGTCCTTGCACCGCTGGTCGGCGTCATCGGAAGCATTCAGGCCAGCGAAGCGATCAAGGTGCTGACGGACGTCGGCACCCCCCTGGTCGGCCGCTTGCTGTTGTTCGACGCGCTGCACATGGAGTGGCGTATGTTGCGGCTTCGTCCCGATCCGCAATGCCCCGTGTGTGCGGCGCGCACGGCCGACTGAACGCCCGCTTTGAGGGTGGCTCCGCTGCCCTCCTCAACGAGAAAGCTTCGCCTTGAGCAAGAGGTTCACCCGCCCAGGATTCGCCTTGCCTTGAGTGGCCTTCATCACTTGACCGACGAAGAAACCAAGTAGCTTTTCCTTGCCCGCACGATACTGCTCAAGCTGCTGCGGGTTGTCGGCGATCACTTGGTCGACGACGGCCTCGATGGCCGAGTCGTCGGTAATCTGCCGCAGGCCTTGGCTCTCGATGATACTGTCGGCACTACCCTGTCCCCGCCACATGGCATCGAAAACCTGTTTGGCGATCTTGCCGGATATGGTCTGGTCGCGGATGCGCAGCAGCAGCGCAGCTAGCGCCTCGGGGCCCAGCGGGCTATCGGCGACATCCAGGCCTTGTCGATTGAGAGCACCGGCCAGCTCCACCATGACCCAATTGGCAGCGAGCTTGGGGTCGCCGCAGGCCTGGGCTACAGTCTCGAAATAATCCGCCTGCACACGGGTGGTGGTCAGCAGATCCGCGTCCAGCTCCGAGAGGCCGTAGTCCTTGCGAAAACGCCGGCGTTTGGCGTCCGGCAGCTCGGGCATCGCGCCCAGGACCTCGGCCACCAGTTCGTCTCCAATCTCGACCGGGAGCAGGTCGGGGTCCGGAAAATAGCGGTAGTCGTTGGCCTCTTCCTTGGAACGCATGGAGCGCGTTTCGTCGTTGTTGGCGTCATAGAGGCGCGTCTCCTGCACCACCTCACCGCCGGATTCAATCTGCTCGATCTGGCGCTCGATCTCGTAATTGATGGCGCGTTCCAGGAAGCGGAAGGAGTTGAGGTTCTTCAGCTCGGCGCGCGTGCCGAGGCGCTGTTCGCCCTTCCGCCGGACCGAAACGTTGGCGTCCATGCGAAACGAGCCCTCCTGCATATTACCGTCGCAGATACCAAGATACACCACGATCTGGTGGATCTTCCGTGCATAGGCCACCGCCTCCTTCGCGGAACGCATATCCGGATCGGACACGATCTCCAGCAAGGGTGTTCCAGTCCGGTTGAGGTCGATGCCCGACATTCCCTGGAAGTCTTCGTGTAGAGATTTACCGGCATCTTCTTCGAGATGCGCACGGGTGACCCCGACGCGCTTGACGCTGCCGTCTTCCAACACGATCTCGACATGCCCCGGACCGACGATCGGTAACTCGTACTGGCTGATCTGGTAGCCTTTCGGAAGATCCGGGTAGAAATAGTTCTTGCGGGCGAATATCGAGCGTTTCGCGACTTCCGCGTCGATCGCCTTGCCGAACTTGACTGCCTTACGCACCGCGTTCTCGTTGAGCACCGGAAGCACCCCCGGAAGACCCAGGTCGATGGCGCAGGCCTGGGTGTTGGGTGCGGCCCCATAGGCCGTTGAGGCCCCGGAAAAGATCTTCGATTCGGTGGAGAGCTGGGCATGAATCTCCAGGCCGATTACTGGTTCCCACAGCATATTTTGTTTACTCGAGTCAGTGCGCTGAGGTCGAAGCGGCGCGGGCTTGCTCATGCGCCTAGGAAAACCCGGGAGGCACCGCACGATGCCAATCCGTTGCCTGCTGTAATCTGTGCGCGAGGTTCAGCAACCGCGCCTCGGAAAAATAGTTGCCGATAATATGCAGCCCCACCGGCATACCCTGCGCCGGCGTGACGGGGACAGAAATCGCCGGCAAGCCGGCAAGGTTCACCGCGATGGTAAAGATATCGGACAGATACATGGTTACCGGATCGTCTGCCTTTTCCCCCAGACGGAAAGCGGTAGTCGGCGAGACCGGGCCCATGATGACGTCGACGTCGGCGAAAGCTCGCTTGAAATCATCCGATATCAGGCGCCGGATCTTCTGTGCTTGCAGGTAATAGGCGTCATAATAACCCGCCGACAGGGCGTAGGTACCGATCATGATCCTGCGCTTGACCTCGCGACCGAAGCCTTCCGCCCGGGAGCGCTTGTACAAATCCTCCAGATCCCGTGGATCGGCACACCGATAGCCGTATTTGACCCCGTCGTAGCGCGCCAGATTGGACGAGCACTCGGCCGGCGCCACCACATAATACGCCGGTACGGAAAGCTGGGAGTTCGGCAAATCGACATCAACCAGCTCCGCGCCCAACCGCTGATACTCGCGGATCGCCAGCTGCACCGAATCCTCGACCCCCGGGTCCACACCCGTGCCGAAATACTCCTTGGGCAGACCGATGCGGATGCCCTGGAGCGAGGCATCGAGCTGCCGGGTATAATCCGCCACCGGCTCCTCGGAACTGGTCGAGTCCCTGGGGTCGAACCCGGCCATGGCCTGGAGCAACAGGGCTGCGTCCTCTGCGCTGCGTGCCAAAGGTCCGGCCTGATCCAGGCTCGAGGCGAAGGCGATCATGCCATACCTCGATACCCGGCCATAGGTGGGCTTGAGGCCGGTAATCCCGCACAAAGACGCGGGTTGACGAATCGAGCCGCCGGTATCGGTGCCCGTCGCTGCTACCGCCAAGCGCGCCGCCACAGCGGCCGCCGAACCGCCGGAAGACCCGCCGGGTACGCTTTCGAGATCCCACGGGTTGCGCACGGGACCGTAGAAGCTGGTTTCGTTGGACGAACCCATCGCAAATTCGTCCATATTCGTCTTCCCGAGCAACACCACGCCGGCCTCTTTCAAGCGCCGGACCAGCGTCGCGTCGTAAGGGGCAACGAAGCTGTCCAGCATGCGAGAACCGCAACTCGTTTTGATCCCGTCGGTGCAAAAGATGTCCTTATGGGCAATCGGGATGCCGGTAA
>JAHEIA010000225.1:1736-5778 GCA_024639625.1 Chromatiales bacterium | reverse complement strand
CGCGGACTAGACAACCTGATGATTACTGCCGCGTATATCAATCCGCAACCATTAGGGGAACTCTGCCGTTTGATCGACGCCGCCAATGCCGATCTCAAGGCCTTCGACGACAGTTTTTACCAAACCGTATGCAGCGCAAGCCTCAAGCCGGTATTGGACGCGCTGGTTGGGTTCCGCGAGGGGGGTGTCTGGCTGGAGGTGACCAATCTGGTGATTCCGACCCTGAACGACGATATGGCCCTGATCCGGCGCATGGCTGCTTGGATCCGCCGCGAACTGGGGGCGGAGACGCCGCTGCATTTCAGCCGCTTTCAGCCCATGTACCGGATGCGCAATCTGCCGCCGACGCCGGTGGCGACCCTGGAGCGGGCGCGCAACGAGGCATTGGACGCCGGCTTGGAGTACGTCTATATCGGTAACCTGTTCGGGCACGAGGCGGAGACCACCTATTGTCCCCGTGACGGCACAGCCCTGTTGCGCCGGATCGGCTATCGGATTATGGAGAACCGGCTCACCCCGGAAGGACGGTGTCCCAAATGCCGGGAGTCGATAGCGGGGGTTTGGCAATGAAGCCGAGCAGCTACGAAGAGCCTGCGCTGTCGGCGCGTCGGCGTTTCCTGAAGCGCCTTGGGGCGGTTTGCTTGCCGGTCTTGAACGCAGGCTTGCTCCTGCCGACTGGTCGGCGCCACGAACCCGTCTTCGGCCATGAGGCTTCCTTCTACCGACGCCTTGACCGGCCGTGATTCGACACCAGGGGGAAGGTCGATGAGAGAAGCGCTGCACCTGTTGCCGATCCTGTTGCTTGGGATGTGGTTGGGGGCGGCCCCGGCCGCGGAGCCAGGAGTAAAGCCAGCCGGAATCGCGGGTAGCTGGTACCCGGCCGATGCGGCTCAGTTGGGAGAGCTGATCGACCAACTGGTGGACAAAGCCGAACCGATCGAGCCGGCGGGCGCTTTGCGGGCCTTGATCAGTCCCCATGCGGCCTACCACTACAGCGGCCCCACCGCCGCCGCCGGCTACCGCCTGCTGCGGGGGGCGACACCAAGGCGGGTGCTGGTGCTGGCGCCGGCCCATCGCGGCGGTTTCAGGGGCTTGTCGATTGCGCCGGTCACAGCCTATGAGACGCCCCTCGGGCGCATCGAATTGGACCTGGAGGCGGTGCAAGCGCTGCGCCAGTCGCCACTGGTCGGCGCCCACGCGCCGGCCCATCAGGGGGAGCACAGCATCGAGATCCAACTGCCGTTTCTGCAGCGAGTGCTGGCTCCCGGTTGGCGCCTGGTGCCGATCCTGGTCGGACAGGTGGGACCGGACGAACAGGCAGCGGCGGCGCAGTTGTTGCAGCCGCTGGCTGATGAGGAGACCCTGGTCTTGGTCTCCAGTGATTTTACCCACTACGGGGCCCGGTTCGGCTACCAGCCGTTTCCCCCGGATGCGCGGGCGGCACAACGATTGCGCGATCTGGATATGGGCGCTTTGGGCCCTATCGCCAGGGGGCAAGCGGAGGATTTCCGTGCCTACCGGCGCAAGACCGGCATTACCGTCTGCGGCGGCGATCCGATCCTGATCCTGCTGGAGATGCTGCCCTCGGGTCGTACCGGTACATTATTGGCATACGACACCAGCGGGGCGCTGACGGGAAGCTACACCAATTCGGTGAGCTATCTATCCATCGGTTTCTTCGCGCCTGCGGCGCAAGCCGAATCGGCTGGGTCCGAGCGGCTGGACGTCGAGCAGCTGCAGTACCTGCACCGCTTGGCGCGGTATGCCTTGTGGGAGGCGGTTGAGCCGGGCAATGGGGCCTTGGAACAACTTCGAGACTTGGTGGCGGCAGTTCCCGAAGGCTTGCGGCAGCCGGCGGGCGTCTTTGTCACGGTGCGTAATCGGGGCCGGCTTCGCGGCTGCCAGGGCTATGTGGAGCCGGAGGTTCCGCTCTTCGAGGCGGTGATCCAGAATAGCGTCAGCGCCTCCCGCTACGATCACCGTTTCTATCCGGTGGCGCCCGATGAGCTGCCCGACCTGGAACTGGAAGTGAGCGTGTTGAGCGACCCGGTTCCACTGGCCTCGCATCAGGCGTATCGACCAGGCCGCGACGGTATCGTCCTGGAAAAGGACGGGAAGCGGGCCGTGTTTTTGCCCGAGGTGCCGATCGTGGCCGGTTGGAACCGGGAACAGACGCTGGATGCATTGGCGGAGAAGGCAGGCTTGCCTGCGGATGCCTGGAAACAGGAAGGGGCGCGGTTGTTGGTGTTTCGTACCCATAAATACCAGGCCCCGTTTGCTGCCAGCGGGAACTAGGGCGGAGCCTTGAAGCGAGTCGGCGCCCATGTGAGTGCCCAGGGTGGCGTGCAGAACGCCCCCTTGAACGCGGAAAAGATCGGTGCCCGCGCTCTCGCCCTGTTTACCAAGAACCAGCGCCAGTGGCGGGCCAAGCCGCTCGGTCAGGCTACGATCGACGAATTCAAGACAAATCTGGACCGAGTTGGCATTGCGCCCGAGCATGTCCTGCCCCACGACAGCTATTTAATCAACCTGGGCCACCCGGATGCGGAGGGACTGGCGCGCTCGCGCACGGCCTTTCTGAACGAAATGTCGCGCTGCGAACAGTTGGGGCTGAAGCTGCTGAACTTTCACCCGGGGGCCACTCTGAAGCGCATTGGCGAGCAGGAATGCCTCGAACGAGTGGCGGAGTCGATCAACTGGGCATTGGAGCGAAGTTCGGGTGTCACGGCCGTCATCGAAAGCACGGCCGGACAAGGCTCCACTCTAGGGTATCGTTTCGAGCACTTGGCCCATATTATCGATGATGTGGAAGACAAGTCTCGGGTCGGCGTCTGTCTAGACACCTGTCACATTTTCGTTGCCGGCTACGACCTACGCACTGCGAGGGCCTGTGAGCGGACCTTTGCGGAATACGAGCGGGTGGTGGGCTTCCGCTACCTGCGCGGCATGCACCTGAACGATGCCAAACCCGAGCTTGGCGCACGGGTCGATCGTCACCAGAGCCTGGGCAAGGGTAATCTGGGCTGGGCGCCCTTTCGCTACATCATGCAAGATGCGCGTTTCGACGAGATCCCCATGGTGTTGGAGACGATCGACCCTACCCTGTGGGCGGATGAGATTCAGGCACTCTACGCCTTCCGCCAGCGTTCCCGATCGGGGACAACCGAGAACCGAGGGGACAACCGGTGAAGGGGGTATCGCTACGGCGTTGGTGCATCTGCCGGCCCGGGCGCCAAGCCTGGGCGTACAGGGAGGTAGAATGGCCTTTTCGTTCGACCGCTTTCCCTCTTCGCGTCGACTGGTCGGTCGTCGGTCGAACCGGCAAATAGGAAATCGCCTCTAGTTGGAATGGCGTATATGGCTTACTTAACCAACCTGCCCGGAAGTTAAGGGCGCTCCGGGGCGTTCGAGTCGAGGGCGTCTGCAGCAAGGATACTGCAGTCGAACCCCCAGGGGTGAGGCCGAGCAGGAAAATCGCCGGTGACGCTTTTCCCGGCCGAACGGGCTCACCACGGATGGTGAGCCCTGGACCTGCCAGCGCAGCAGGGATGTACGGCGTCCCTCGGGTCGAATGAGCCGGCGCGCGAATGCCTAAAGTAAGTGCCAATGCCTCTAGTTGGCCTGCGCTATCGCGGCCTGCGTCACCCTCGCCGCCGAGTCGGCAAGCTCCTTGTCGATCAAGTATAGGCCCTCCCCCCGGTCGCCGACCAAACGCAGGCGGGCGATGATGTCTTTCACCGTAGCTTCTTCCTCGATCTGCTCGGTCACAAACCAGTGCAGGAAGATGTTGGTCGCATGGTCTTTCGCCGTCAGGGCGGCATCCACCAGGTCGTTGACGGCCGCAGTCACCTCCCGCTCGTGGGCGAGGGTCTTCTCGAACATATCGAGCAGCCCCGCGTACTCCGCCTGGGGCTCCGCAATGGCTTTGAGCGTGACCTTTGCATCCTGATCGAGCAGGTAGCGGTAGAGCTTCATGGCGTGGGCCGTCTCTTCCTGGTACTTGGCCAGAAACCAGGCTGCGACACCCTTGAAGTCCGCAGCC
>JAHEIA010000225.1:0-1726 GCA_024639625.1 Chromatiales bacterium | reverse complement strand
CGGACAGGCTCAGGTAAAGTACGCAGAGAACAGCTCTCGGTTGAGCTGGGCATTGAGCTTTTCGGCAATCGGTTCTCTGATCACGATGGTCTCCAAGTCGATGGGGAATAGTCTATTCGCTGTAATAAGCATCATACCAATCGCGCAGCAGAGTCATATCCCACGCCGATAAATATTCGAAGGAACTTATCAGATCAGCAACGCAGCCGGGTCACCGGGTTCGGCAGTACGCATTCGCGTGCCGTCAGATGGTGGCGGTCGTGACCATTGCCGTGCAGGGGCTTATGATTGTCGCACTCATGCGAAACCATCCAAGACTTCACCAGGCTCAAACCGCGCGGCGGCGGGAACGGGCGTTTACGGGATCCAAGGGTGCGACCCTCGCAGGGTTCGCCATGATGGTCGCACTGTTGGTCGTGCCCGCGATAGCGTCCGACCAGACAGGGGCCGCGGTAGTCAAGGACCTGAGCGTGGTCATCCTGAACGCTACCGACCCCTACCTGCCGGCGTTCCTCGCCGTGGACAGCGCTTTGCGCGAGGCGATCCACGCGGGGCGCGAGGAGCAGACCAAGTTCTATGCTGAATCGCTCGACATGCACCGCTTCCCGCGAGGGCAGTTCGAAGACGATCTGGTCTCGCTGTTGCGCAAAAAATATCGCGACCTCGAGGTGGACATTGTCGTCGCGGTCGCACCGATCGCGCTTGAATTTGCCGAGCATAACGCTACGGAGATCTGGCCGGATGCCACAATCGTCTTTCACAGTGTGCCGAGCGCCGTGCTGAGCGAGCGCAGCCGCGATCCCCGCATCATCGGCGTTCCGGTCCGGCTCGAGTTCGGAGATACGTTGGATCTCGCATTGAAGCTGCACCCTGCTACGCGTCGGATCGCCGTTGTCGGAGGTGTGGCAGAACCGGACCAAAGGCACTTGGCGCTCGCACACGCTTCACTCGAGCGCTATGCGGGAAAGCTCGACGTCCAGTACCTTGTCGGTCTCTCACTCGCCGAAACTCTCGCAGCGGTTCGTGCGCTGCCTTCGGACGCAATTGTGCTCTACCTGACAATGTTTCGCGACGGCAGCGGGGCACCGCATGTGCCGCGCGAGGTGTTGGAGCGAATCGCTGCGGTCGCGCGCGCGCCCGTCTTTGGCGTTTTCGAAACCTATCTTGGACACGGGATCGCTGGCGGATCGATCGTAAGCTACGATGAACAGGGGCGGCGTGCGGGCGAGCTGGTCGTTAGGGTGCTGAACGGAGAGGATCCTGCCGCAATCGGTGTCCAGATGCCGGTCGCGGCCGGCTGTATCGCTGACTGGCGGCAGCTGCTCCACTGGGGCATCGATACGCGACTGCTACCTGCTGACTGCGAGGTTCGATTCAGGGAAGTCACTGTCTGGGAACGCTATCGCTGGCAGATCATGATCGCGTTGGCCGTGATCCTGGCGCAGGCTGCGCTGATCGTTACGCTCCTGCTTAACCGGAGAAAACTTTGGCATGCTCAAAACGCGCTGCACGACGAGAATGGCCGGCGCAGAGAGGCAGAGACGATCGCGGTCGTCCTGCGAGAAAGACTGGCACGCTTCAGCAAGGACCGCAGCCTGGGTACCATGGCCACCACGATTGCCCACGAGATCAATCAACCCCTGATCGCGATCCAGAACTACGCTCAAGCAGCAAAGCGACGCCTCCTGACGAACGCCGATGCGCCCCCCAAGCTCGTCGACTTGGT
>JAHEIA010000224.1 GCA_024639625.1 Chromatiales bacterium | reverse complement strand
CTCCAGATGCAGATCCTGTCCCAGGATCTCCAGGCCGTGACTACCGGCGTAGATGAGTTCCGGCAGACCGACCCGGTCACTCAGTTCCTCGACGTCACGTCCGCTGACAATTGTCACAGGCATCAGTTGGGCCGCCTTGTGCAGGGCACGCCGCATCTTTTTTGACAACTCGGCATCTTTGGACTTGCGGATGTCGCGTGTCAGCGTGCCCCCGTAGTTGAGGAAGAGCACGGGCTGCTTGTCTGCGAGCTGATTCGATATCATTGCCATTTCGGCAAGGACCGGGGGCGACGCCGCATCGTCTTCGCTGGAGCCGCCGATGTGCAAGCGGCACAGGTCTTCAAGTACGTAATCCGCGCCGTGATCCAGCATCAGCTGTCGTTGTTCCCCGTCGTCGATCCCGATGGTCAATCCGAAACGGCCGCGGCTGCTGGCAGCAACCCCTACCACGCTATCCTCTATCACCACGATCTGCTCCGGTTCGATTTCCAGACGGCGTGCGACCTCCCACAGGACGTATGGGTCCGGTTTGCTGCCCAGGTCCAGACGCTCGGCCTCGATGCCATCGACCCACGCATCGAAGCGGTCGCTCAGCTCGGCCTTCTGGAGAATCGTGTCACAGTGACTGCTGGCGGAAACTATGGCCGTCTTGAAGCCCTCATTGCGCAACCGGTGGATGAGGGCGATGGCGCATCCGTAAACCAGGACATCCTGTTGTTCGAGTAGTTCGTTGAAGATGCGCTTCTTCCGATTCCCCAGTCCGTAGACCGTCTCGTAGTGTACGGGGTCATCGGGTTCCCCCAAGGGCAGTTCGATGTGCCGGGAGGAGAGGACGTTCTTGACTCCCGAGTGGCGCGCCCTGCCTTCGACATAGCGACGGTAATCCAGATCGTCGTGGAAGGGTCTGAGATCTTCCCCTTCCAGCGCGGGGTACTCCTGCAGGAATTCATCGAAAAGCTGCTTCCAGGCCTCGCTATGGATTTCGTTGACGCTGGTGACGACGCCATCCAGATTGAAGATTACGGCACCGAACCTTTCCCGTGAGATGACGGGGTTCAGGTCGGCGGCCGCTTGGTGGTTCACGGTCATCGGTTTCTTGTGGCCTGCGGTAGGTTGGGGTTGATGTGTCACGTTACGTAATCAAGCGGAGCGCCATATCGATATCAAACCCGACTGTCGCAAGACATCGATCGCCGGGTTCCGGCAGTTGATGGACGCTGGCGCTTGAACTGTCGCTGCGGGCCGCTTCACAAGTTGTCACGATACCAAACAATGACAACAAACTTCCGACCCGGCACTAAAAAGTGCTTGGTGTGGCAAATGCCCACTCGTACTGCAATTGGCGTTCGAGATAGCCCATTGCAGCACGATGTTCGGGAAGGGCCGCCGATTCTCTTACTTGCGCCGGTCGGGACTCGCCGTTGCGGGTCACCGGCGCGTCTCCATGAGGCGATTGATGAATGTTGGGAGCTGTGCGGTCGTCAGTTGTCATCGTTATCGTCGACAGTCCTGATCCACATCTCGCCAAATCCGCAGAACATGCAGAAAAACCGCTCCGAGCAACACCTCTGGCCGAACCTTTTCCAGGGACAGTGGCTCAAGGGATGTCCTGGCATTTGCGAGAGAATTCAGCGGATTATGAAGGAGTGGGTTGGGAATGCCCACGGGGGGCAGGCAGTTTGTTTCGCGGCGGAGGAGAAAGTGGGTCGCTTCGATTTTCGCGGCGGTTGCAATCAGCGCTTACATGGTGAGCCTTTCAAATCGTCTAGGATGGAGCACTGGTGGAGTTCGAGGGGTTCGACCATGCGATGCAGCGGCAACAGGACGGCGGAACGCCTCACGTAGACATCCGCCCTGCCGATCGACGCGGCGCGATGAGTGGCAAGTCGTTGATTGAACCAAGACGAAAACAAGGACGCAGCTATGAAATTGCACTGCTATGGCGCGGCCGGAGAAGTTACCGGCTCCTGTCATCTGATCCAAGTGGGGTCCAAGCGTGTGCTGCTCGACTGTGGCCTACTGCAGGGCGGTGACGAAACCGAACAGCGGAACCGCCAGCCGTTTCCATTCAATGTGCGTGAGCTGGACGCGGTCATCCTCAGCCATGCCCATATCGATCACTCGGGACGGCTGCCGCTGCTGTACCGCGAAGGGTACCGGGGGCCCATCTACACTCAGCGCGCCTGCCGTGACTTGTGCCGCATCATGCTCAAGGATTCCGCCTTCCTGAGCGAGAGGGATGCCGAACGGGATAGCCGCAAGCGCCAGCGTAAGGGTCTCTCCCGGGTGGAGCCGCTCTATACGGTGCAGGACGCGCAGCGCGTGATGCACCGGTTCAAGGTCATAGACTATGGTGATCGTACCGAGATTCTGCCCGGTGTGGAGGTGGAACTCGTCGATGCCGGCCACATCCTCGGTTCTTCCATCGTGCAGCTATGGCTGCGCGAGCATGGCACCGAGCGCAAGCTGGTTTTCAGTGGCGACCTAGGCTACCACGAGGATCCGGTATTGTCCGATCCGACCCGTATTCGCGAGGCCGATCTGGTACTGATGGAGAGCACCTATGGTAACCGCTGCCATCGGTCGATGGCGGACACCTATGTGGAAATCCACCAGGTCATGTCCGAGGCTATGCAAGACAAGGGCAATATCCTGATGCCGGCCTTCGCCGTGGGCCGCACGCAGGAAATCCTGTATCTGTTGGGCAAGCACTACGACGCATGGGGGGTGGGCAAATGGCAGATCTTTCTCGACAGCCCCATGGCCATCGAGGCCACCGAAGTCTACCTGCGTCATGCGGACCTGTTTAACGAGGAAGCGTACGCCCTTTGGAAGCAGCACAAGCAGCAGCCGCTGCTGCCTAACCTTCACTTCTCGCGTACGCCGCAGCAGTCCATGAGTATCAACCGCATCCAGTCTGGCGCGGTCATTATCGCCGGCAGCGGAATGTGCAACGGTGGTCGAATCCGTCATCATCTGAAGCACAACATTTGGCGCCGCGATTGCCGCGTGATCATTGCGGGCTTCCAGGCCCGCGGCACTCTAGGCCGCTCCCTGGTCGACGGCGCGGAGTTCGTGCACCTGTGGGGAGAACAAATCAAGGTGGCCGCGAAGATTCACACTATCGGTGGCCTGTCTGCCCATGCTGACCAGGCGGGGCTGCTCCGCTGGTACGGGGATTTTGAGAACCACCCCCCAGTGTTGTTGGTACACGGTGAACCCGAGGCCGGCGAGGCCCTGCAACAAGAGCTGCAAAGCCGCTACCAGGCAAAGGCGCGCGTCGCCAAGACGGGGGAGGAGATCGATCTCTTGGATTTGCGTTTCTAGGCAACGGCGAGATCACTGACGGGGCTTCGTGATTACCCGGCGGCAAGCCAGCTGGGGGCAAGTGCGACTTCTGCAGCGGCATGTATTTCTCTTCACGAGACGTGCTTTTCTGACCGATCAGTGTTCTGCCGGAAATTCCGAAACGGTGGCATTGAATGCCTTCGGGTTCTGGCCGGTCGCAGCATGCCGAGCGTTTGGCGATTTGCATGAGTTCTGATCCCGGAATGCATCGGTGAGCGGTATCTGCCAGAACTCTGAAGAAGGGACGCGTCATTTCTCCCGTGGTGATGGCAACCGGAGGCTGCATTTTTCCGAGCTGCTCACAGGTGGTTTTCGGTGGGCGAGGGGCGGCAAAGTGCAGCGCAATCGTACGCCCATTCGCCAGGTGATCGGCGCGTAAAGCCGGACGCCTTTCGGATTGGTAGCTGGCTTGTGCAGCCGGCGATTAGGCGTATCGAGGCAGCGGGCCAGGTGCATAAGCTCGAGCCGCGGGTCATGGAGGTCCTCGTCTTCCTCGCCCAGCACCAGGGGAACGTGGCCAGTCGCGAGGACCTGGAGCGTGCGGTCTGGCGTGGTGCCCTGGTCAGCTACGATGCGCTCACGGGCACCATCATCAGGTTGCGCAAGGCGCTCGGCGACCGGCCGAGACAGCCACGCTACATCGAGACTATCCCCAAGAAGGGCTTGCCTGGTTGGCGTGGCTAAAGGCGCAAGGGGTCGGTCCGGTTGTCATGCTGGGGCACTCATTGGGTGCCAACCGAGCATTGAAACCAACCGTTGAGCACTATGACGCAAAGATTTCTGCATTGGTGCTGCCGTCGCCGATGACCGTGGGGGGACCGTCTGCGTGACATATACAAGACGCGGTATCGCGTGAGCCTGAAGAATGTCCTGGAACAGGCGGAGGCGCTGATTGCCCAGGGCAGAGGGGACGACCTGATGTGCGCCGATATCCACATCTGACCACAGGCCGAGGTCGTACCGACCACCCTGCTCGACTATTACGGTGGCGAACCCCTAGATGCCGATCCCAGCACACATTTAAGCCGCGTTGTGCCGCCCGTTTTCATAATCGCCGGCAGCGCGGACGAGCGGCAGCCCAATGTCGCCGCCTTTCTCGAACCGTTCGTCGGTAACAAGAAGGTGCTTTTGTATACCGTTGAATCGGCCGGTCATTTTTTCGAGACCTCAACCTGGAAGAAGCGGCCGCAGAAACAATTGCCTTTTTGGATCAATTGGACAGAAGCGAGTGAGGACGAACGATCAGTTGTTAGGCGTTGCTTGTCTATCAGCGCCTCACTGGAACGTGTCGACGATATCGTCGACAGTCCCTGTGTATACAGGCGTTTGCCGCTTGCCAGTTGCGCACTAGCGAGAAAGAAATACTCCGGCTCACTCCGGCATGTGTGGTGGATCGAGATCGAGTGGGCGCTTCTCTGTCACGCAGGCTTCGCGTGCTACCCACTCGCGTAGCATGTTGACGTGTGTGTCTTCCTCGGCCGCCATTTCGGCAGCCGCCTCGCGCACCGCAGGATCGCTCGATCCGTTTGCCACCTGCGCGTAGAAGTCACGCCCGCGGATCTCGTTGTGCAGGGCCAGTTCCAGGGCCTGGCACTTGGTCATCATGTAGTGCGCATCCTCCATGCACGGCGATTCCGGGGCCTCTGGGCAGGACCATTTGAAGTCCCACGGTGAAATGTACGGCAGCTCGAAACCGGCAGCACGCTGCTCGACTTCGGCCGCATGGGTGTCACCGTAGTGGGCAAGCTTGCGGAACAATTCGGACACCTCTGGGTTGTTGTGCACCCGCATATTGTCTGCGAGTTCCCGGTAGCGCTCCGCCGATTCGACCTCCAACTCGAGCGCATGGGCGAGAAACTCGGCAAGCGATTCGATGTTCTGCGAGAGTAGCTTGCTCATACCCGAAACTCTTCTTCCAGCGCCGCGATGCTGCTCGTGGCCTGGTTGCGTGGCTGCCAGACCGGTAAGCGGTTGGCGTAGATCAGCCCCAGGGCCATGCCGTCATCGGCCTGGATGCGCTGGGCCGCCACGACCGGGTCGCCGGTGTTGCTGTCGGCGAACGGGTGGACCTGTTCCTTCCATTGCTTTTGTTCGGGACGGAAGGTCTGACAGGGGCTCAAGACATGCAGCAGAGAAAACCCTGGGTGTTGGATCGCCTCGACCAGCAGGTGGGTCAGCTCGCTGGGATCGCCGGAAAAACCGCGCGCTATCCAGGTGGCACCGGCCGCCAGGGCCATCGCCGCCGGCTGGAAACGGCGCATGCCGGTGCCGTGCGGCGTCATCTTGCTGTGAGTCCATTCGGGGGCCGTGGTCGGTGAGGCCTGGCCCTTCGTCATCCCGTAGACCTCGTTGTCCATGACGATGTAGGTCATGTCCATGTTGCGCCGGCAGGCGTGCAGAAAGTGGTTGCCGCCAATCGAAAAACCATCGCCGTCACCACCGGCGAC
>JAHEIA010000223.1 GCA_024639625.1 Chromatiales bacterium | reverse complement strand
GATTGGCTTCTGCGCCCGGTGGCATTGAAAACGACGCCGGTTGCCCAATCGGCTGATAGCAACTAACGTGCAGCAATAGGTTTTCCCACGAGTTGAGATTTCGTTAATGCGGAAAGTCACTCTTCGTCCTGGCCTGGCAGCCCTCCTGGTCGTTGTTTGTGAAGTCCCGTCGGTTCGCGCCTCCGACGCAGATTCGCCGCGCGGGAACTGCGCTGCACCGGAACCGCGGACCGATCTTCGGCACTGCGATTTCTCGCGCGCCAAACTGTCCGGTATCGACCTGAGCCACACGCTGCTGGATGGGGCAAACCTGGAGAACGCGGATCTTAGCGGATGCCGCATGCGTGGCAGCAGCCTGGCAGGAGCGAACCTGAAATGGGCAAAACTCGTGGACTGCGAATTGACGGGCGCCGACCTGCGCCATGCCGAGCTCTTCCATGCGGTTCTTGATGGTGCGACGCTCGATGGCGCCGATTTCTCCCGCGCACAGATGTTCGGTGCGAACATGAACGGGGTACAAGCGAGAAAGACGAATTTCAGCCGTACCTACATGAAAGACCTCCTCATGGAGAACGCCGACGTTTCCGAGTCTCGTTTCGACGGGGCCTTCATGTTCCGCGCCGTGCTGATCGAAAGCCGCCTGGAAGGCGCAAGTCTGAGGCAGGTCGCACTGACCGGTGCCGCACTGGAGGAGGCGGATCTGTCCGACTGCGATTTGACCGGTTCCCTGCTCAACGGCGCTCATCTCGATGGAGCGTCTTTCCGCGGCGCCCGGCTGGGCGGGACCAGGTTCACCAATGCAGCGCTAGGGGAAGCCGACTTTAGCGGCGCGATCGAGGTTCCGGCGCAGCTCGAGGAGATGCTGAGACTGGCGAAACCCTGAAGCGCCGCAAGCTGATCTTCTTTCCCACAGCGTCAGCCGGGCCCCGAACCTAGGCAGCATCACCCCCGCCAGCTGGATTGTCGGCTGCCCTCCTTGCAGCAAGATCGCGCTTTGCCTTCGCCGACTCCACGGGTGTAAGCTCGGCCCTGCCGTCAGGCCGAGGATCCGCTTATTCGCCCGCGAACCAATACCGAAACCCGATACATGGCAAAGCAACCCCGTCCGCGCTTTTCAACGCGTCTTGCGCTCACCGCCGAGAACCATGCAATCTGGCTGGTTGCCATCGTCGGCCTGAGCCTTTCGGTCGCGGCGCTGTTGCTGATCCAACAGCAGCTGGACGCCCACAAGCTACTCGACTTCGAGTGGGAATCCCGCAACCGGATCCGCGCCCTGAGCCACGGTATCGACATCAGCATGCTCGCGGTAACGACTGTCCAGGACCACGTTCTGGCTTCCGGGCAGGTCGATGCGAAGGGGTTCCGCCGCTACGCCGAATCGGTAATCAAACGCGACCCCGGCATTGAAGCACTGATGTGGGTGCCGGCGGTCGAAGCGAGCGATCGGCCCGCGTTCGAGGCATCGACCGCACGAGAGGCGGGGTCTGCGTTCCAGATATCCGAGAGCAGCGGCCACTTCGGACTGGTCCGCGCAGCGGATCGGGCCGACTATTTCCCGGCCGCGATCGTGGTGCCAAACGGACCTAAAAGCGTCCCCACAGGGTTCGACCTGGGCGCGAATCCGCTGTTCCGGGAAACGCTCGAGCGCGCCCGCGACCAAGGCACGATCGCAGCCAGCGGGCGCATCGCCTACCCGGACGAGGAAGGTACCCAATACGGTTTCATGACGGCTAGTCCGGTTCTTCTCGGGACTGCCGGGGCGCCCACGCCGGACAATCAGCAAAAGAAGCTGGCCGGCTTCGTTGTCGGCTTCTTTCGGCTCAGCGAGCTGAGCAAGTGGGCCATCTCACTGCTGGAGCCGCGCGGCGTCGAGATCCTGATTCTGGACGCGACAGCCCCCGCCGCGGAGCGCTTCCTCCACTTTTATGCCAGCCGTCTCGTCCCCCGAGACGTGGGGCCGACTGATTATGAGGCGTGGTTGAAAGACCCGGCAGAACCCAAGGTCGTGGAACGCATCCCCGTGGCGGACCGGGAATTCGCCATCATCAGCGGCCGCACGGATCTGTTCCGCAGCGCGGAGGCCTTTCACCAAGGTCCCTGGGCGGCCCTGGTGGCTGGTCTATTGTTCACCGTGCTGTTGTCTTTTTACCTGGCACGGATCAAGGAGAACATCAGGCAGCGGCTGACTATGGAACAGCAGCTAGTGGAGCGCGAGGAGCTGTTCCGGCAGATGACCGAGACCGTGGACGAGGCATTCTGGGCCAGCACGGCGGACGGTTCGGAGCTTCTCTACCTGAGCCCCGCCTTCGAGCAGATCCTGGGCCTCACAGAGGCGGGAGAGCGCTCGTCCCTGCCGGATGTGGTTTACCCCGAGGATCAGGCCGCGTTGGCCGAGGCGCTGCGGCGGATCGGCGAGGGCGACACCGGCATAGAAACCGTCCACCGCATCGAGCGTAGCGATGGGATGTTGCGCTGGGTGCGCACCAAGGGCTTCGCGGTCAAGGATGAGCGGGGGAGCATATACCGATTGGTAGGATTTCTGGAGGACATCACGGAACGCAAGCAGGCGGACGAGGCGCTGCGCGAATCCGAGGCCAAGCTGCGAGACATGTTCCAGCAGTCGCCGGACATCATCATGACGGTCGACCAACGAGGTACGATCCTGCTAATGAACCGCTCGGTGCCCACCCTTCCGGCCGACCGGGCCGTGGGCCACAGCTCGCTGGCCCTGATGCCCGCCGGTTTGCGCAAGTGGTTCAGGAAGGCACTGAAGAAAGTATTCCGCAAGGGGACAACCAAGCAATTCCAGTACTCCATGAATGACGGCAGCTACTGGGAGGGTCGCATCGTCCCGATCCGCGGCACGGATGACGGCCCGGTCACCGCTGCCATGGTAATCGCGGGCGACGTAACCGAGAAACGCGACTTGGAGGCACAGGCGCTGCGCAATGCGCGCCTCGCATCCATAGGCGTGCTCTCGGCCGGGGTGGCCCATGAAATCAACAACCCCAACAACGCCATCCTGTTCAACGCCTCCCTGGTTGCCCGCGCCTGGCGCGACATCACGCCCATTCTGCAGGAGTACATGGAGGAGCACGGTGATTTCGCCCTCGGCGGGCTGCGCTTCTCCGAGGCCCGCAACAGCCTTCCCCAGCTTTTTGCCGAGATCACCCGCAACTCGGAACGCATCCGCCGTATCGTGCACAACCTGAAGCACATGGCACGGCAGGACACCGGCGAGCTGGGGGAAAAAGTGGACATCCAGCAGGTGCTGGAGGCCACAACCATGATCCTGCACAACCAGATTCAGAAGTACACGGACGTCTACGACTTCGCGGTACCCGACGGCCTGCCCCGCATACGGGGCAACTCCCAGCAAATAGAGCAGGTGTTCATCAACGTGCTTCTCAACGCCTTGCAGGCGCTGCCGGAGCGCACCAAGGGGGTTTACATTGGCGCCAGCCTCGACGCGGACGATGACATGGTAAAGGTCATTATCCGGGACGAAGGCCACGGCATATCCGAACGGGACCTCGGACGGCTCACCGAGCCTTTTTTTACGACCCGCACCGAGGCGGGCGGCACCGGGCTCGGGTTATCCATCTCCCGCGCGATCGTGGAAAGGCACGGTGGAAGCATCAGCTTCGAATCCGCGTTGGGCAGCGGTACCAAGGTAACCATAAGAATTCCGGCGATCCCTACGGCATGAGGGCATAATTGATGCAGATACAATCGGATACCGCGCTTCCGGTGGTGCTGGTGGACGATGAGTCCACTGTGTTGCTCAGCTCAAAGATGATCCTCGCCAGTAGCGGCATCACGGAGCTGGTGGCGCTCGAAGACAGCCGGCAGCTACTTCCCCTGTTGGCGGAGCGAGAGGTTGCGGCGGTGGTTCTCGATCTGTTCATGCCGTACATCTCCGGAACCCAACTCCTACCAAAGATCGTCAAGGAATATCCCGAGCTCCCGGTGATCGTCATGACCGCGGCCCAAGAGGTGGAAACCGCGGTCGCCTGCATGAAGGAGGGGGCCTTCGACTACTTGGTCAAACCGGTGGAGGAAAACCGTTACGTCTCCTGCGTCAAGCGGGCTCTGGAACTGCGCGCCTTGCGCCAACAGGTCGGGGCCCTCAAACGCAGCCTGATCACGGATTCCCTGGAACACCCGGAGGCGTTCGCCCCCATTATTACGGTAAGCCGCAGGATGCGCTCCCTGTTCCAGTACCTGGAAGCGGTCGCCGGCTCCGGCGAACCGGTGCTCATCGCAGGCGAGACCGGCTCGGGCAAAGAGTTGTTGGCAGAGGCGATCCACCGGTTGAGCGGCCGGGGTGGAGCATTCGTTCCGGTCAACGTGGCCGGCTTGGACGATAATCTGTTCTCGGATACCTTGTTCGGGCATCGGAAAGGGGCCTTTTCCGGGGCTGACGAGAGCCGGGAGGGCATGGTGGCCCGGGCCGCCGGGGGCACCCTGTTCCTGGACGAGATCGGCGACCTGTCTCCTGCGTCCCAGGTCAAGCTGCTGCGCCTGCTGCAAGAACGGCAGTACTATCCCCTGGGCTCAGACGTGGCGAAGCTGAGCGACCTGCGGATTCTGTGCGCGACTCACCGCGACCTCAAAGCCCGGATGGCCGAGGAGGCGTTCCGCTCGGACCTGTATTACCGGCTTTCCGTTCACCAGGTGGACATTCCCCCGCTGCGCGAGCGGCCGGAAGACCTCCCTGTGCTGGTCGCCCATTTCATCGAGGAGGCCGCCCGGTCCTTCGGAAAAGAGCCCCCTGAGGCACCCTCTGAACTGCTTACCCTGTTGGCCAATTATCATTGGCCCGGAAACGTGCGGGAGCTGCGGGCCATGATCCTCGACGCGGCGGCACGCCACAAATCGGGTCGGGTGATGTCGGTGAAGAGCTTCCGTCAAACCATCAAGGCCCAGCAGGCGGCGCCAGAAGGAAAGCCCGACACGGTACAGGCGAGGACCTCCGACGAGGGACGTTTCCCGACCCTGAAACAGGCTCAGCAGCGGCACATCGAAGAGGCCCTGCGCCGGGCGGGTGGTAACCAGGGTATCGCCGCGACCCTGCTGGGGATCTCGCGGCCCGCGCTGAACCGGCGCCTGACCAAGATGCGTGACGGGGACAGCTAGCCGGATCGCCCAGTCGGTTTCAAGCATCGCTTCCCGTTCGACTTGGCTCCCGCACTGTCTGGCGGATGCCGACCAGGCATCCTACCGCAGGGCAAGAACGCAGGGGTGTAACCTTCTGTTTGGTTACAGACCCTCCATCCTATACCCATCCCATTGAATTTAAAGAAATAATCCAGATCGACTGGTCACATCCCGCAGTTCTCCGTGCATTTTGTTACACCCCTATAAGCCAGCTTCCCGCCTCCAATTTTCTTCCACCCCATTGATTTTTAATCTTTTTTTATCTCCCGAAGACTTGGCCCGCTTCCTGCTCCCTTTGCTGACGTACCAAGGGCTTCGCCACCACGGCGCATCCATCCACTCATCGAGGGCAATGACCATGGCACAACAACAAAACTCCAAAGGCGAGCTGCGAGCGGCCTTCACCGTGCAACAACTTCGCCGAGCGCAAGAGCATGTTCCCAGCGGCACCACCGGCGTCCTGATCCGCGTGACTCTGGGGATCATCTTCATGTACCTGATCTTCATCTCCTACCAGATGCTGGGCGTCGCCGGACCAGTATTCGTCAGTGTGCTGTTCCTGCTCGCCTTCTTTGTACCCGCGCTCTACCAGATGGCAATCGCCCGCAAGGCGCGTAAGCAACAAGAACATCGGCAAGTGAAGAACGGACCTCGCGGGA
>JAHEIA010000222.1 GCA_024639625.1 Chromatiales bacterium | reverse complement strand
CCGACAAGGGCTCGCTGCTGCCCTTTATCGGCGAAATTTCCGCACGTATCCCGTTTCGTGAAGTGGTGCCGATCTCGGCCCGCAACGGCAGCAACCTGGATGTCCTCGAGGCAGCCGTACGGGCCGCGTTACCGGAGGCGGAAGCCTGTTTCCCGGAGGATCAGGTGACCGACCGGCCCGAGCGCTTTTTCGCCGCAGAGCTGATTCGGGAGCAGTTGATCCGGCGCTATGGTGAAGAGCTTCCCTATGCCGCTTCCGTAGAGATCGAGAGCTTCGAGGAGCAGGGTCAGCTGTACAGAATCGGCGCCGCCATCTGGGTGGAGCGGCCGGGCCAGAAGGCGATCGTCATCGGCAAGGGCGGGCAGGCGCTCAAGGAAACCGGGCGCCAGGCTCGCCTGGAGATGGAAAAGTTTTTCCAGCGCAAGGTTTTCCTCAGCCTCTGGGTCAAGGTGAAGAAGAGTTGGAGCAGTGACGAGGCCGCACTGGCGCGTCTCGGTTACAGTGAATAATGGAAAGGAAAAGGGGGCTCCAGCGTGGATTCGTGCTGCACGCACGTCCCTATTCGAACACTAGCCTGCTGTTGGAACTCTTGTCCGCCGAAGAGGGGCGGTGTCCGGCGGTTGCCCGTGGCGCGAAGGGTCGCCGCTCGACGCAGAGCGGACTGTTGCGGCCTTTTCAACCCCTGCTGCTGGAGCTGACCGGACGCGGCGAGGTCGCTACCGTGGCGCGGGTGGAGCCGGGCGGAAGGCCGCTTTCGCTCATTGGTGAGGCGGGGTACTGCGGCCTCTACGTGAATGAGCTGATGATGCGCTTATTGGGGCGCGGGGATCCCCAAGCGGATCTGTTCGCGCTGTATGAGGAGGTTTTGACGCGCTTGTCCGTCGAACCCGAGCGTGGTTTGCTGTTGCGGCGTTTCGAGCTAGAGATGCTGAAAATACTGGGCTATGCCTTGGTGCTGGATCACGATGTATCTTCCGGTGAGCCGGTGCGGGCCGATCGGCGCTATGCGTATCTCGTCGAGCAGGGGCCGGTGGAAGTGCTGGAAGCGGCAAGGTCGCCGCAGGTAGTGAGTGGCGCGACATTGTTGGCGCTGCGGAACGACGCGGATCCGGGGGTCGCCGGTCGAGTCGAGGCCCGCCGCTTGATGCGGGCGGTATTGGATCACCACTTGGGTGGGCGCCCGCTGAAATCCCGGGAGCTGTTTCGCCCCCGCCGCGCCGGGTCGATCGAACCTGAAACAAGTACAATCAGCGACCATTTAGATGACGAGTAGCTGTGGAGGGGTGCGCGTGAGTGGAGCGAGGAAGGTCTTACTTGGGGTCAATATCGACCACGTGGCGACCCTGCGGCAAGCTCGCGGGACTCGTTACCCGGAGCCAGCGCAGGCGGCTCTGCTTGCCGAAGAGGCTGGTGCGGACGCCATTACCCTGCACCTGCGAGAGGATCGCCGGCATATACAGGAGCGCGATGTGCGCATGCTCGCTGAACTGCTACAGACCCGCATGAATCTGGAGATGGCCGCCACCAGTGAGATGCTGGGGATCGCCGGCGAGGTAAAACCGCGGGATTGCTGCCTGGTTCCGGAGCGCCGGCAGGAGTTGACCACCGAAGGCGGTTTGGATGTCGCCGGCGACCTGCCCCGGCTGCGTGATTATTGTGCCGCCCTCGCCGAGGCGGGCGTACGCGTCTCTCTCTTCATCGACGCCGACCCGCGACAGTTGGATGCGGCAGCCGAAGCGGCGGTCCCGGTGGTGGAGATCCATACTGGTCACTACGCCGATGCGGAAACCGAGTTGCAGGCGCAGCAGGAGTTGCAGAAGATTCGCAGCGCGGTGAGCTATGGCACAGACATCGGGTTGCAGGTAAACGCCGGGCATGGTCTGAACTATCATAATGTTGTGGCGGTCGCACAGATTCCGGGGGTGCGTGAGCTCAATATTGGCCACTCGATTATCGCCAGGGCCATGTTACACGGACTCTGGGAGGCAGTGGGCACCATGAAGCGGTTGATCGAACAGGGTGCACGGGGGGCGTAGCGGCGAGCGGCCGGGCATATTCGTAGGTTGACCAAGATCGGGACCATGAGCTACCCAACGATCGAAGAGTTTGTCGGAGGCACCCCCTTGGTGCGTCTGCAACGCCTGCCGGGCGAGATCAGCAATACCCTGCTGGTGAAACTGGAGGGCAACAACCCCGCGGGTTCGGTGAAGGACCGCCCCGCCATGGGCATGATTCGGGGTGCCGAGGAGCGGGGGATGATTCGGCCCGGCGACACGCTGATCGAGGCCACCAGCGGCAACACCGGGATTGCTTTGGCCATGGCAGCCGCTATCCGTGGCTATCGCATGATTCTAGTAATGCCGGAAAACATGAGCCGGGAGCGCCGCGCCGTGATGCGAGCGTTCGGGGCCGAGATTGTCCTGACGCCGAAAGAGGGCAGCATGGAAGCGGCGATTGACCGCGCCAGGGAGTTGGAACGAGCAGGCCGAGGCCGGATCCTTGACCAGTTCTCCAATCCAGACAACCCGCTGGCGCACTATGCCGCCACAGGGCCCGAGATCTGGCGGCAGACGCATGGCGAGATCACACATTTCGTCAGCTCCATGGGGACTACGGGAACCATCATGGGGACCTCGCGTTACCTCAAGGAGCAGAATCCCGGGATCCAGATCGTGGGCGTTCAGCCGCAAGAGGGCTCGAGTATTCCGGGCATCCGCCGCTGGCCGCAGGCGTATCTGCCGAAGATCTACGATCCGATGCGCGTCGACCGCATCATGGATGTCAGCCAGCAGGAGGCCGAACAGACCACCCGGGACCTGGCGGCGCGGGAAGGGATCTTTGCCGGAATCTCGTCGGGCGGGGCCGTAGCGGCGGCGCTGCGGCTTTCCCGCGAGGTGCACGACGCCCTCATCGTCGCCATCATCTGTGATCGGGGTGACCGCTATCTGTCCACTGGCGTCTTCCCGCCTGAGTAGTCGCCGCTTCGCTATCCGAGTGGCGGCGTCGCTGCTGCTCGGCTGCCCGCCATCGCTCTGGGCGGTCAGCGATCTCGGGATGCACATCGGCAGACTGGAGGGTGATGACTGGCGCGTCCAGGGTGTCCGTATCGGGCTTCACCTATTGCCGGAAGCGGAGGTCGCCCTGGATCTGGAGGCGCAGCAAGTCGAGCTGATCGCCCTCGGCGAGACGCTACGGGGTGTGCGCTTTCATTGTCGGCGCGGGACGCTCTCGAAGAGCCGGTTCGATTGTCAGGAGGGGGATCTGCGGGCGGCTCATCCACTCTTGGGTGCGTCTGCTTTCCCGGTCAACGGATCTTGGGACTGGGCGACAGGAGAGTTCGCGATCGGCGCTCCCGAGTTACCCTTGGCATCCGGTCAGATTGCGCTGCAGATCGCGGGCGGGCGCGGCACGGACTGGAGCCTGGCTGCGCAGGCGACCGGGGTTGATCTGCAGGCCCTGGCGCTGGGGCTTGCCCGCCACGCCGCGTACGCGAAGGACTGGCAGGCGCAAGGCAACCTGGGCGGCAGTCTCGATCTGGAATATGCAGCAGGGCGGGGGATGACTCTGCGCTGGAACCTGGAACTGGGCAACGCTGGTTTCTCCGCGCCGGACGGCGCCTTCGTGGGGGAGGGGCTGCAGGTGCGCGCCAAGGGACGGTTGCAGCCGCCGGGTGCGGCCTGGACGGGGCAGGTGGCCTTGGATCTGGAGCGTGGCGCCATGCTCACGCCCTGGGTATTCCTCTCCGCCGCGAGCGCGCCGCTGCATGCGGAGTCGACATTCGCCTATGATCCTGGCCGCGACCTGCTCGACATCGACAAGCTGCACTATGTGCATCACGGCATCATCGAATGGCGCGCGTCCGCGCGGCTGGGTCTTGCCCCGGGTCGGGCGGTCGTGGAGCGATTGCAGCTGCGCACCGCGCCGACGGACCCCAATGCCCTATATGCCGAATATATGCAGCCCTTGCTGGCGGAGACGCTGTTCGATGCGCTCCATTGGTCCGGCTCGGTCGAGTTGCACCTGGAGCATGCCGAGACCAGTCGTGCGGAACTGGTGCTGCGCGACCTGTCTGTGGCGGCGCTGAGTTCGTCTCCAGCGGGGGACGGTGGACCCGGGCGGCGCCCCTTCGAGCTGCAGGGCGCGGCGGGCCGCCTCGTCTGGACGCAAGGCGGCGAACCCGAGATTTCGGAGCTGACCTGGGAAGCGGGCAAGCTGCTGGAGCGGGTGCCCGTGGGCCCCGCACGCCTGCGTCTGCGTCTCGCCGACGATAGCGCAGTCCTGCTTGAGGATACCAGCATTCCGCTGTTCGATGGCCAACTGCTGGTGGACGAGTTCTCGCTCCACGGCAGTGAAGCATCCGGTAATCGGTTGGTATTTCAGGGCATCGTGACGCCGATCTCCATGGCGGAGGTCAGCGCGGCCCTGGATTGGCCGCCGCTCTCCGGTGCACTCTCCGGGGTCATCCCTTCCGTCTCCTACCAACAGGGGGTGTTGCAGGTGGACGGCAACCTGTTGATTCGCATCTTCGAAGGAGATGTTGTGGTGCGCAATCTGCGGCTGGATGACCTGTTGGGGGTCTGGCCCGTGATGAAGGCGGATGTCGAACTCAAGAATCTGGATCTGCAGACTCTGACCGGCACCTTTTCCTTTGGTAAGATCACCGGAAGGCTCGAGGGCCGTGTTGACAAGCTGCGCTTGGAGAACTGGGCGCCGGTCGCCTTCGACGCGCGTTTTGCTACACCAGCGGACGACGACAGCAAGCACCGCATCAGCCAAAAGGCGGTGGACAACATCTCAGATCTCGGAGGGGCCGGGGTTTCCGGCGCCCTCTCCCGTACATTTCTGCGATCGTTCGAAGAATTTGGTTACCGGCGGCTGGGCATCAGTTGCCGGCTGGAAAAGGGCGTCTGCGAGATGGATGGAATCAAACCCGCGGCTCAAGGCTACTATCTGGTGGAAGGGGCGGGGCTGCCGCGGATTGATATCCTCGGCTTCAATCGACATACCGACTGGAAGGTACTTGTCGAGCAGTTCGATGAGATTACGCGGGCGGGTCCGCCGGTCATTGAGTAACCGGATTGCGGAATTTTCTACGCTTGTTGAGGAGTTGCACGATGCATATGTCACGCTTGGCTTACGGGTTTGCCGCGGTACTGATGCTTGCCGCCTGTGTCACCATCAATATCTATTTCCCCGCGGCTCAGGCCCAGGAGGCCGCCGAGAAGATCGTCGAGGACATCCTGAGCGGCGACGATACGGGCGCCCCGGTACCGGCAGCGGAACCGAAAGCGGACCAGAGTTCCATCATGGCGAGCCCGAGCCACCTGGGACTGGCCGGCGCCGTGCTCGATTTCCTGGTGCCCGCGGCACACGCGGCGGAGGCCCGATTTTCTGCCGACACTCCGGAGGTGCGCAAGCTGCAAGCCTCCATGAAGAGCCGGTTTGCCTCCTTGAAAGAGTATTTCGACCAGGGGGCGATCGGTTTCACGCGCGACGCCCTGGTCGCGGTGCGCGAGGAGGGTGCAATCCCGCTGCGTGACCGTGCACGGGTGCAGAAACTGATTGCGGCGGAAAACGCCGACCGTAATCGCATGTACAAAGCCATAGCCTCGGCCAACGGGCATCCCGAGTGGGAGCAGGACATCCGCTCGACCTTTGCCGAGGTGTGGATCAAGGAAGCCGGCAGCGGTTGGTGGTACCAGGACGCGAGCGGGACCTGGGTGAAAAAGTAGGCCGGGGCGGCATCCTGGATGCGGGGCCTGTCCGGAGGTCCCGTCCATGGTCTGGCGATTCAGGAGTGTTATGGGCAGATCGCGACGCAAGAA
>JAHEIA010000221.1 GCA_024639625.1 Chromatiales bacterium | reverse complement strand
CGAGATCGGAGGTCACCTCGAGTTCATAGAGCGCGCGGCTGCGGTCCAGGTAGAGATCCCGGTACCTGTCCCGGACCTCGAGCTCCTCGGCCCTCGCACGGAGGGTTTGCAACTCGAGCCAGAGGTCGAGAACCGCTTGGCGGATCGCCAGTTCCTCGGCGGACGCCAGGGCCCGCTGCTCCCGCGCCAGCGCGCGCAGGCGCGCCGCTTCGGCATCGATCGTGCCGCCGGTTACCAAGGGGACCTCGTAGACCAATGCCGCCGCCAACGGATTGTTGTTGGCAAACTTACGGTTGTACGCGGCGGCCTGCAATTCGCCCCGCAGCTCGCCTTTGCGACGCGCCAGTTCCGCCTCCACCCGTCCCTCCGCAGCGGTCGCCTGCGCGCGCAATTCCAGCAGCCGGGGGTTGCCCTGCACGGCGGCCTGCTCGAGCGCCTCCAACTCCCCGGGTTCCCGCTGCAGTGAAGGCAGATCGGGGACCTCAAGGTTGGCGGAAAGCTCCCCCGGACGGTTCAGCGCCATGGCCAAACGCGAGCGCGCCGCCCGCTGCCGCGCCTGGCTCACCGAGCGGCGCTGGCGGCTGGTTTGGTAGATGCTTTCCAACTCGAGGAGACGAATATCCGAGACCTTTCCCAACTCGTTGCGGTCCTGAGCCTTGTCATAGTCAACGAACGCGGCCGCCATGGCCTCGTTGTCCCGGGCATACTCCAGGTCCGCCAGAACGACGTCGAAGAACCGCCCCATGATATTGAGCCTGCGCTGCTGACGCGCCGCGAGATGCGCCCATTCTCCGCCGCGCACCTCCTGCGCCGCAGCCTCCTGCGCCGCCTCAGAGCGGCCAAAGTCGTACAGACGCTTGCCCAACCGCAACTTGGCCCAGCTGTCGTTGTTGGTCGGATCGATCGCGCGGGCGAGGTCAGTGGGCTCAACCGCACGCAAGGCGACCTCGAGACCGATCTGGCTTCGGTAGCGCGACTCCACCAGCTGCTCGCCAGCGCGCACCCGATCGAGTGCCGCTCCGGCCAGTTCCAGTTCGGGGTGCGGCTCTTCCGCCAGAGACAGGGCAAACTCCAGGGTAAGAGGATCCGGCAGCGGATCTGCCGTAACCGGGTGCATGGTCAGGAACCAGCCGAAGAGTATTCCGGAAAGCCCACGGGAGCCGATGGGAGGGCGAAGCATGTTCAGTTGCCGGACCGCGACTGGTCCTTCTCCCGCTTGTAGCGCGAAAAGCTCTGCTGCTGGTAGACGCCGTCGACCACATACTCGCCCAACCAGAGGAATTCCTCGGCGTCTCGGGTCGCTCCGGTTAGGCGCGCGCGCTTGATCGGGTTGCCATCCAGATCGAAGAACTGAAACACCGGGGTCGCCCGCACTCGGTTCTGCCGGAAAGCGAAATCCTTCTGCGTGACGTTGGCGCCCGTAAAGTCCACCATCTCCACGTCGCCCTCGATATCCACCGGCAAGATGAGAAAGTGTTCTTTGTAGTAGTCCTGCACATCGGAACGGTTCAGAACCGTAGTCTTCATCCGGTGGCAGAACGGGCACTCGTCCATCTCGAAGAAGACCAGGATCGCCACCTTGCCGTTGTCGCGAGCGGTCTTCAGCTCCTCGCGAAAATCGCCGAAACTCTGGTCGAAGAAATATTCCGTGGGGTCTCGGGTCTCCACCGCATGGGCCTGCATCCAAGCCAAGAGCAAAGCTGCCATCAATCCCCAACGCAGAGCGAGTCGCATTAGTCGCCTCCTGTGTGTTTTTGCCGATAATCCTCGATAAATGCCTCCATGGCTTTTGCCGTCACTGGTCCCACCCGCCTAGCTACCACCTCCCCGGCGGGAGAGATCAGGTACGAGGTGGGCAACCCCGGAACAACGCCCAATTCCGTTGCCCGGAGTGGCGGACTGCGCAAAATCGGGTAGCTGATGAACTGTTCTTCGAGAAACTCTCGCAACTCTTCCGTGCCGATGTCCTCCATGTTCACGCCGATGACAACCGCGTCTGTGTCCTTGTGGTTGGAATAGAACACCTCGAGTTCCGGCAACTCGTCGAGACACGGGGGGCACCAGGTCGCCCAATAGTTGACCAATACCCATTTTCCCCGGTAATCCGCCAACCGATGTTCCCGCCCATCCAGGTCGGGCAACGCGAAATCGACCGGGCCGGCCAGCGCGGAGCCAAGCAGCAGCCACGCCAACCACCCGCCTGCCCATCTGGGGAAGCAACGCATAGCGATCCACTTCCTCGTCATGTGACGCGACACCCGCCGCAGGAACCCGGTATTCTGCGGACAACTCCGGGCAAATTCAATCAACCCCCGTTACAGCTCGCCGGCAGATCAGATGCCGGAGCCGCCCGCCCCTACGCACACACGGCAACCCCGACCACGGCCGCTGGCGACCCGCGGCAGTCGGGCATGACAGCCGATCGCCCGGGGGTGTTGCGCCTGCCACAGCCCCGTTACAATACACCCTCCCTCTGTCCCCATTTGAGACTCTCGACGTGAGCGTGAAGATCTACCACAACCCCAGATGCAGTAAGTCACGGCAGGCACTCGAGTTGCTGCACGAGCAAGGGCTCGAACCGGAGATCGTGGAGTACCTCAAGACTCCGCCGGATCATGCGACGTTGGACCGGCTGCTGACCACCCTCGGCCTAGAACCGCGCGATCTGATGCGCCGGAAGGAAAAAGAATACAAGGAGGCCGGTCTTAGCGATCCGGGGCTGACCCGAGATCAGTTGATCGACGCCATGATCGAGCACCCCAAGCTGATCGAGCGACCGATCGTCGTCAAAGGCAAGAAGGCCGCCCTGGGCCGGCCACCGGAGAAGGTCCTTGACATCCTCTGAGACACCCTATGTCCTGGTGCTGTACTACAGCCGCTACGGCGCCACCCGGGAGATGGCCAAGCAGATCAGCCGGGGAGTCGAACAGGTCCCCGGGATCGCCGCGCGGCTGCGTACCGTACCAACGGTGTCCACCGTGTGCGAGGCCGTAGAGGAGGAGATCCCTGAAAGCGGGGCGCCGTACGCACAATTGGAAGACCTGCGCCATTGCTCGGGATTAATCCTCGGCAGTCCGACACGATTCGGCAACATGGCGGCGCCGCTGAAATATTTTCTCGACACGACCGGCCCGCTCTGGCTATCAGGCAGCCTGATCGGCAAACCCGCGGCTGTATTCACCTCGACCTCGAGCCTGCACGGCGGCCAGGAGACCACACTGCTCAGCATGATGCTGCCGATGCTGCACCACGGCATGTTGATCGTCGGCCTGCCCTACAGCGAGACCCAATTGCTGCACACGCGCAGCGGCGGAACACCGTACGGCCCGAGCCACCTGGCCGGCCCGGATAGCGATCTGGCCCTGAGCAAAGACGAAAAGGATCTGTGCCGAGCACTCGGGCGCCGCGTCGCCGATACCGCGCAGAGGCTGGCCGTCAGCGCATGAGGTCGCGCGTTGCCCGCGCTTTCGCACTGACGGGCTATTTTTCGCTGTTGGCCGTGGTTCTGGCCTGGCACGTCTGGCTCTATCCCTCGACGCGTCTGCCGGTGTCCCTGGTCCTCATGTTTACCGCGGTACCCCTGCTAGTGCCGTTGCGCGGGGTTCTGCACGGCCGGCCGCGGGCCCACCTGTGGGCTGCATTGCTCAGTCTTGCCTATTTCGTTCACGGTGTCGGAGAAACGATGGCCAACCCGGCAGAACGCTGGCTGGGGCTGGCGGAGGTGGGGAGCAGCCTGCTGCTGTTCTTTTCCGCGACCCTCTTCGCCCGCTGGGCCGGTGCGCACCGCAGGGGCGAGATCGGAGGCGGAACATGACCCGTCAGCTACCTCTCGCCATCGAGTTCCGACCGAGCGCCAGCTTCGGCACTTTTTTTGCCGGCGCGAAGAACCAGGAAGCGGCGAACAGCGTGCAGGCCCTTACCTCGGGCCGTGGCGAGCGCTACCTGTACCTGTGGGGCCGTGCGGATGTGGGTAAGACCCACCTCCTGCAGGCGGCGTGCGGCGAGTTGCATTCGGCGCAGCAAAGCGTGGCTTACGTGCCCTTGGCCGAGGCGCAGGATCTCGCTCCGGAGATGCTCGACGGGCTGGAGCACATGGCCCTGATCTGTCTCGACGACCTGCAGGCGGTGAGCGGCGATGGAGCATGGGAGCAGGCGATCTTCTCCCTGTTCAACCACTGCCGCGACGCGGGGTCCCGGCTCCTTGTGGCAGGGAATCAGCCCGTGGCCGAGCTCCCGCTGGGTCTAGCCGATCTGCAGTCCCGGCTTACCTGGGGCCCTGCATATCACTTGGCCTCGCTGTCCGCAGGCGAACTGCCGCTCGCACTGCGCGAAATGGCACGCCACCGCCGCCTCGAACTACCCGCCGAAACCGCGGAATACTTGCTGCGCCGGTACCCGAGGGATCTCCGATCTCTGCAGGGACTGCTGGAGCACCTCGATCAAACCTCTCTCGCGGCCCAACGCCGACTGACCGTGCCCTTCGTGCGCGAGGCCCTGCAATCCCTGGCGCACCCGGCGGCGCACGCCCCCGATCGTGCAGCCGGGTAAAGGGCGTGGCCTCAGTGTAGCCAGCCTTGGTCGAGGGCCTTGCGGCTCCAGATCCAGACGTAACTCGCTCCACTGGCGAGAGTCGTCACCAGGGTCGCCCAGATCAGCGTCTCGACCACGAACTCGGGTAGCGACAGCGGTCCCGCGGCACACACCACCGCCAGCACCAGCAGGATCTGGGTTACGGTATTGAGCTTGCTGAGCGGGCTTGGCGCGGCTTCCAGGTGCTCGACCTGGAAATGGTACACCAGCGCCCCGGCCACAATCACCAGATCACGCAGGATCACCAGAACCACCAGCCAGACTGGGATCAGATCCAGCCAGCCAAGGGCGAGGAAAGAGGACACGAGCAGCGCCTTGTCCGCGAGCGGATCGAGCAAGGATCCCAGACGGCTCTCCCACCCGTAGCGCTTGGCCAGATAGCCGTCGAGGCCGTCGGATACGCCTGCCACCCCGAACAACAGCAGTGCCCAGGAAAACTCCCGCTGCAGCAGGGCCCAGATGACCGGGACGGTCAGAAATACGCGCAGGACCGTGAGCAGATTCGGAATATCCCGACGGTTCACGGCCGGATGCGATAGTCCAAAACGATGGTGTCCGAAGCGGGCGCTAGGTGCTGAGTGTCCGCGGCAACCGCTACCGACTGAACCGCTGAGGGGTCCGCGACGGACGGCGCATCGGACCGGGGAGCGGTGCCGGGTGCGCCCTGCCCCAAGCCATGATCGCCGCGCTTAGGGGCCGCGCCGGGAACAACCACGGATCCGGGCGGCGCGGGCGCCAGCCGGCCGCTTGCCCGCAACGCCTGCTCCAGGGTGGCGACGCCGCCGCGCACCTGCAGCCGGAAGCTCACACGGCCCTCGTCGACGGCGGTCAACACCAGCTCGTCGACCATGCTCAGACCCTCTACATAAGCACGCACGCGGCCGTACTCCAACAGATCGCCGACGCCCGAGACTCGCAGCAAGACCGCCTGACCCGAGCCCCCGGTAACCATCGGCGCGTAGCGCGCCGCCAGGGTATCGGCGAGCCAATTGATGCCGCCGTCCACCACGCTCTCCAGATCCGGGCCCGCGCTTTGCCAGCGCGCGTCTCCGGCGTCCGCCTGCAGCAGGCTCCAATCGCCCTGCCATCCGCTGCGCACAGCCCGCAGAAGCCCCACCAGGATCGCGTCTGGGGCGTAGCGTTGCGATGCGGCACGGATGTTGGTACCGAAGCCGCCCCAAAGGTCGCTCAACTGCACGGCGGATTGGTCCTCGAGATCGAACAACGGGAACAACAGGGGCAGACCTCTCTCCCACGCAGCCTGC
>JAHEIA010000220.1 GCA_024639625.1 Chromatiales bacterium | reverse complement strand
CACCCCGGAGTAACCCGGGCGCATGGATCGCTTGACGAAGTAGATCTGCTTCGCCTTCGCAGCCTCGAGGATCGGCATGCCGTAGATCGGGCTGGAAGGATCGCTCTTTGCCGCTGGATTTACCACGTCGTTCGCCCCGATGATCAAGGCGACGTCGGCGGAGGGAAACTCGGGATTGATCTCGTCCATTTCCAGCACCCGGTCGTAGGGAATATCCGCTTCGGCCAACAGCACGTTCATGTGCCCGGGCATGCGCCCGGCCACCGGGTGTATGGCGAACCGGACCTCGACACCGCGAGCTTCCAGCTGCTCCATGAGCTCTTTCAGCGCGTGCTGAGCCTGGGCCACCGCCATCCCGTAACCCGGTATAATGATCACCTTGCCCGCATCCTCCATCCAGTAGACCGCGTCGTCCACGGATGCCGACTTCACCCCTTTCTGGGCGGCCTGCCCCGCCGCACTGATCGCTCCGCTCGACTCGGAGCCGAAACCGCCGAAGACCACGTTGATGATCGAGCGATTCATCGCCTTGCACATGATGTACGAAAGAATGGCGCCGGAGAAACCCACCAGGGCGCCGACGATGATCAACAGATTGTTGCCCAGGGTGAAACCCGTCGCAGCGGCGGCCCAGCCCGAATAGGAGTTGAGCATGGATATGATCACCGGCATATCGGCGCCACCAATGGGGATGATCAGGGTAACGCCGATAACAAACGCTAGCAGGGTCATGAGCAGCAGGGAGAGCGGACTCCCGGTCATGCCGAAATGGATCGCCAGCGCGACGGTAGCAACCCCCAACAGCGCATTGAGCGCATGCTGCCCAGCAAACTTTACCGGTTTCCCGGAGATGATGCCCTGCAACTTGCCAAAGGCGATCACCGAGCCGGTAAAGGTGATCGCACCGATGACGATGCCGACGGCAAGTTCACCCATCAGCACCGGATTCAGGGTGCCTGCCGCCTGGCGGTTGAAAAAGGTGCCGATGGCTACCAGAACCGCCGCCATACCGACGAAGCTGTGCAGCGCCGCCACCAATTGCGGCATCGCGGTCATCTGCACTCGTGCTGCCACCACCGAGCCGATCACGGCGCCCGCCGCTACGCCAGCAACGATGAAACCGTAGGATTTCACCTCGGCGCCGAGCAGCGTAGCGGCAATGGCGATCGCCATGCCGAGCATGCCGTAGAAGTTGCCGCGGCGCGCACTCGCCGGGTGCGTCAGACCCTTGAGGGCAAGAATGAACAGTACGGCGGAAACCAGATAGGCAACGGCCTGGATGTTAGCTGAGATCTGCATGCGTTATCGCCTCACTTGTCCTTCTTCTTGAACATCGCAAGCATGCGGTTGGTCACCAGAAAGCCGCCGAACACGTTGATGGAGGCGAGCAACACCGCGATGAAGCCCATGATCTCCGCCCCCGTACCCACTTCTTCCAGACCGGTGACCAGCAAGGCGCCGACAACAACGATGCCGGAGATCGCGTTGGTCAAAGCCACCAATGGGGTGTGTAGGGAAGGCGTAACCCCCCAGACCACGAAGTAGCCGACAAAGCAGGCTAGAACGAAAACATAGAGTGCTATCAGTGTCTCGGCCATGGATTGTTCCTTCTCTGTCGCGAATTCAGGAGCCCGGTTGAATCTGCATTGCCGCGGTGATCTCGTCGGTGGAGAAATCCTTCAGACTCAGACCCGCGCCCGTGTCTTCCACCATGATCTCCAGCAGATTCTTGATGTTGCCGGCGTAAAAGCTGCTCGCGTCCGAGGGCACCATCGCCGGGTAGTTGGTATGGCCGACGAGACGAATCCCGTGTTTGACCACGACCTTGTCCTTCTCGGTCAGGGGGCAGTTTCCGCCGGTCGCCGCGGCCAGGTCCACGATCACCGAACCCTCGCGCATGCGCTGCACCACCTCTTCGGTGATCAGGACCGGCGCCGGTCGACAGGGGATCAACGCGGTAGTGATGATGACATGGGCCTTCGCCAGCTCATCCGCCAGCAACTGCTGCTGTTTCGCCTTGGCCTCCGCCGACAGTTCCTTGGCATAACCCCCCTCGCCGGAACCGCTCTCCCCGATATCCAACACGATCGGCTTGGCGCCCAGGGATTCGATCTGCTCTCTGGTTTCCGGCCGAACGTCATAGGCCCAGACCTCGGCGCCAAGCCGGCGCGCGGTGGCGATGGCCTGCAGGCCGGCCACCCCGGCGCCGAGTACGACGAGACGCACGGGTTTAGCGGAGCCGGCGGACGTCATCATCAGGGGAAAGAACCGCCCGTACAGCCCGGCGGCCTCGAGTACTGCCCTGTAGCCGGCGATGTTGCTCTGGGAGGATAGGACATCCATGGACTGGGCGCGCGAGATGCGGGGAATGCGCTCCATCGCCATGACCTTGACGCCCTTCTCGTGCAGCGCCTTGAGCGTCCCGTCGTCCTCGCACAGCTCGATCAAACCGATCAATACCGCGCCGGCGCCGAGCCGCGCGATCTCCGCCCCGCTCGGCTTGCGTACCTTTACCAGAACCTCACTGGCGTACACGCTCTCACTATCGGCAACTAGGGCGCCTGCCGTCTGATAGTCGGCATCCGGAAAACAGGCGGCTGCCCCGGCGCCGGATTCCACCACGACTTCGAACCCCTTGGCGACCAGCTTCTTGACCACCTCCGGGGTTAACGCGACCCGGGTTTCCCCCGCGAACGTCTCTTTGGCTACACCGATCTTCATAGTTCGTCACTGGCCCCTGTTGGCTTCGGTTGCCTCGCCAAGCCTGCTGGACAAAAGCTGGTATTATGTTGATTCGAACCCGAGACCTCAAGCTGGAGTCGCCCCGGGTCAAGCTATCACATTCAGCCCAACCCAGGCGCGATCAGGCAGTCAAGAAATGGGAGACCCGAGCCAGACGACCCTCTGTGTCTACGCAGGCGAGGCGCTGGCCGGCTACGGATTCGGCCACGGGCACCCCTTCGGGGCTGATCGTTTCCAAGCATTCTGGCAACATTTTCAGCAATCGGGACTGCAACAATCCTGCTGCATACGAGCGCCGGTTGCGGCCGAGCGCCAGGCAATCGAGCGCTTCCACACCAGAGAATACGTGGCGCGGGTAATCGCCCAATCGAAAACCGGAGAAGGTTTCCTCGACTACGGCGATACGCCGGCCTTTTCCGGGGTCTACGAGGCCGCCTGCTACGTGGCGGGCAGTGGCCTCGACGCAGCCGCTCGTATCCTGGACGGCAAATGCCGACGCGCCTTCGTCCCCATCGGTGGTCTGCACCACGCGCGGCGTGACACGGCGGCCGGGTTCTGTGTTTTCAACGACTGCGCCATCGTCATCGAGGCGCTGCGCGCGGTGCATCAGGTGCGCCGCATCGCCTACGTGGACATCGATGCGCACCACGGCGACGGCGTGTTCTACGCCTTCGAATCGGATCCCGATCTGTGCATCGCGGACATGCACGAGGACGGGCGCTTCCTCTACCCCGGGAGCGGGTCGCTCACCGAGACCGGCACAGGCGCAGCCCGCGGCAGCAAGCTCAACATCCCGCTCCCCCCAGGTGCCGACGAGAACCTGTTCTTCCGGCTCTGGCCGCAGATCGAGAGATTCGTGGCGGGTTTCCGACCCGAATTCATCCTGTTCCAATGCGGCGCGGACAGCGTCGCCGGGGACCCGCTCACCCATCTTCGCTTGACCCCGCAATGCCACCGGCACGCGGCCCGGTCCTTGTGCGGCATCGCCGAAGCGCATTGCCAGGGGCGGCTGCTCGCGTTCGGCGGCGGGGGCTACGACCGCGGCAACCTGGCCCGGGCCTGGACCGGAGTCGCCGCGGCGCTCGCCGATCAGGAACTCGCCGCTTCCTGAATCAGGTGCACATCCCGCTGCGGGAACGGGATGGAGATGCCTTCGGCATCGAAACGCTCCTTGACCGAGCGGGTGATGTCCCAGTACACGTCCCAATAGTCGCTGGTCTTGGCCCAGGGGCGCACCACGAAGTCGACCGACGATTCGCCCAGGGTGTGCAATTTGATCACCGGAGCAGGATCCTCGAGCACCAATTCGTGGCCTTCGACGATCTCGCGCAATACCCGCTCCGCGTGCGCGATGTCGTCGCTGTAGCCGATACCGAAAGTCATGTCGACGCGTCGCGACACCTGCGCCGTGACATTGCGGATCACCCCGCCCCAGATCTTGTTGTTGGGCACAACCAGTTTCTGGTTGTCCGGCGTCATCACCGTGGTGGACACCAGACTCATCTGCTGCACCTTCCCCATCACTCCCCCGGCTTCGATCACGTCGCCGACATCGTAGGGCCGGTAGATCAGGATCATCAGGCCGGCGGCAAAATTGGACAGGGTATCCTGCAGCGCAAAACCGACGATGAAGCCGACCACGCCGAGGCCTGCCAGCAGAGGCCCTACCTGGACCCCGAGCTGGGACAGGGCCACCAGGATACCGACCACCATCACGGCCTTGCTGGCAACATTGACGAAAAACTCCTGCAGCAATTGGGAGAGATCGATCTTCGCGGTCGACACACCCCTGCGCACGACCCGTCCGACCATCGCGGCGAGAATCTTGAACACGAGCAGGATTAGGAGGACCACGATCACCTTGACCAGCAGTCCCGGCCCGTTCTCCAGCGCCCACTCCCCGGCTTGCTCCGTCCACTGCTGCACCAGCCCCATGGCGACCTGGGTATCCAGGATGTCGCTGGTGATCTCGCCGGTGGCGCTGATCAGAAGCTGGCTGTAGGTCGTAGCATCCATTTCCCGCTCGCCCATCAGGTCGACGGTCGTACGTAGGCTGAGTGCGTTCGCGGCCTTTTTCTCCTCCAGCGCCTTGAGCTCGGCCTCGATCGCCGGCTTTTCCTCCTCGGTCGCCTTGGCCAGGCGGGCGCGCTGGGCATCGATCTCCTGCATGGCCAATTCAATGCGGCTGGCCAGGCTCTGCGCTCGGTCCTGCAGCAACTGTCCCAGGTACTCGGTGTCTGCCGAGGCATCGAGCTCCAGGGTCTGCAGTCGCACGATCTGCTGCGACTGCTCCCGCAGCAGCTGATCGACCACTCCAGCCAAAACCGCGATCTTCTGCTGCAACTTGAGCTGGTCTTCTCCGCTCGCCTGCTCGCGCTGGCTGCGCAGGTCCTTGAGCTCGTCGCCAACGGCTTTGAGATCCTCGCGCAGGACACGGCTTTCGTTCTCCACGAGCCGGTCGACCCGCTCCTTCTCGGCGGCGGTGGGGGCATCGCCGAGGTCCTCGACCAGTTCGGTCAGATGCTTGCGATACGCCTGCTTCGCGCGCGCCAACTGATCGATTAGGAGGCTCTTCTCCTCCCCCTTGGCGGAGTCCAACTCGGCCACTAGGCGCTCGATCTCTTGCGCCAGCTTGTCCGTCTCCGCGAGCAACCCCTCCGCCGCGTCCTGTGGACCCGCGGCCGGTTCCTCGGCGCTCGCCGGCTCGGCGCCGCCGGCAGGCTCGCTCTGGGCCAAGGATTGGGAGGACCAAAGGCAACAGATGAGTGTGATCGACAGCAACAAGGAAAATAGGCTTCGCTTCATGAGCATGGGTTCCTTCGATTGGATGACGATTCCCTGGGTCGATGGAGGGACTCTTTTTTTGGAAAGCGGCACAAACTAGCACACCGGCTGCCACATCTCCACCAGGTAGGCGCAGGCGCGAATCCGCTGCCGCAACCGACTCGACGTTTGCCGACCGGAGAATTCGTGGTAGCTTTGGCGCGATGGAACGCCGCGAACGACACCCCCAACGATCCCTGGCGCTGGCAGTGTGCTGGCTGTTCTTCTCGACCGCGCTCCCGTTGCACGCTGGAGAGGTCTCCCGGGTCAGCGGCCGTGACGCGCCGGCGTT
>JAHEIA010000219.1 GCA_024639625.1 Chromatiales bacterium | reverse complement strand
TTCATCGACACTGGCACCACGCATACAGTGGCGCGCCTGCTCGAACTGCTGCGGAGCAAGGGACTGGGAACCGATGATGTCGCCTACGTGATCCCGACGCACGTGCATCTCGACCACGCCGGAGGGGCGGGAGAGCTGATGCGCCGCTGTGACCGCGCACAACTGGTGGTTCACCCGAAAGGCGCGCCGCACATGACAGATCCTTCGCGCTTGATCGCGGGCGCTACCGCGGTCTACGGCCAGCAGGCATTCATCCGGGATTTCGGTACGCTGCAACCGGTTCCTGCGGAACGGGTTCAGATAGCGGAAGACGCTCACGAGATCGACCTGGCAGGTCGCAAGCTCGCCATCCTGGACAGCCCGGGCCACGCGAACCACCACTTCTGCGTATTCGACCAGGAGAGCGGTAACCTGTTTACCGGCGACACCTTCGGCGTATCCTATCGAGAGTTCGACGTTGAGACGGGGCCCTTTTTCTTCGCGCCGACCACGCCGGTCGCCTTCGATCCGCAAGCCTGGTTGGAAAGCATCGAAAAATTACTCGCGGTGCGCCCCCAGGGTGTCTGTTTGACCCACTACGGGCGCTTGCCGTTGACTCCGCAGGTGACGCAGCAGCTTCGTGCGAGCATCCAGGGCCTGGCGGAGGTCGCCGTCGAGGAGCAGGAGCCTCGAGAGGGCCGCAAGGAGCGCATCGCCTTCAGGGTGATGGAGGAATTGCTGGGCCAACTGCGCGCCAGGGGCTGCACCCTGGCGGAAGCGCGTTGCCGCGAATTGCTGGAGGGTGATGTCGAACTGAATGCGCAGGGCCTCGAGGTGTGGCTGGTACGCCGTGAGCGCCGGGCGGAGGCTGCCGCCACAGAGCGACCCTGAGGCCGACCGCATATTCAGTGTTTGAGCCTTTGTTGTCTGCGCCACTGATCGACAATACCCGCTACATCGACATCATCCGGGCCGCCCTGCCAGTGGGTGGTAAAGTCGATGTCGGCGCTATTCGGCGTCGGGTCGGGCGGCAGGAAAAGGAAGCGCAAGGGTATCGGTACCGCCTCGCCGAGGGTCAGCGCTTCGCCGCGTCCGAGGGATGATAGGGTGTCGGCGAGATTGCGTTCACCTTCTGGCACCAGAGCACGCACGTATTCCTGGTCTTCCGGGTTGGTGATGCGAAAGCAGAAATAGTTCGCGCATTGGGAGAGTACGGTCTCGGAGAGTTCGTGAGGTCGCTGCGAGATAACGACCAGTGCTACACCGTATTTCCGGCCCTCCTTTGCGATTCGCTCCATCGACCGTCGGGTGTTGCTGTATTGGGTACGCTCGCCACGGGGTATATACGCATGTGCCTCCTCGCACACCAGTAGCAACGGAAACTCCCGGTAGCGGGGATTCCAGTAATTGAACTCGAAAGCAAGACGGCCGATCTGCGCTGTAACCGTCGGCAGGACATCGTGCGGGACCGAACTCAGGTCGATGACCGTTACCTGTTTTCCTTGCCCGTCCAACCCGACGAAGTCCCGTAACAGGTCGACCAGGGAGGCGGAGTCCTGGCGTCGCTGAGGTTTCAGCAGAAAGCGATAGCGCACATCATTCATCCGGCTCTGCAGTCGGATCAAAAACTCGTCGAATTGGCCGAATAACGGCCCTTCACGCTTGCCGAAATCGTACATCTTGGAGTTGGCCTCCTTGAAGTACAGGTAAAGTTTGGCCAGCGAAAAATAGACTGGCGAGTCGATCGAGATGTTGGCGAGCCCCAAGTCCTTGTTCGCCTCTTGCTTGAGCTGCTGCACGGTTTCCCGGAGGAATGCGATCTGGGTAGAGACGTTCGGGTCCGAGCGATCGACGAACAGGTCCACCAGTTCAGCGAAGCTGAGCAGCCAGTACGGAATCTCCAGATCCGTGGCATCGATATAACGGAGCATCGTCTCAGGGAACGCGGACTGAAGTGTGGCCGTCTGGTCTCGCCAGCAATACTCGCCATGCAGGTCGAGCAGCACGATGTGGGATTTCGGCAGTAAGGCCACCGTCTTCTGGATCATCGACGTCACACCCCAAGTCTTGCCGGCCCCGCTTTGCCCAAGGACCGCAAGATGGCGGCTGAACAGTCGGGTCGGGTCCAGATAGACCGCGACCTCGGGCATCGCCGGAAGATTGCCCAAGGTCAGGGCGGTTGCGTCGTGCGTGCCGAAGATCAATGCCATCTCCTGCGCGGTGACCGGGTAGACCTCTGCATTGAAACCGGGATAGCGCGTGACGCCCCGTTGGAAACCACCCTGGGCATCCATCTCGCCGAGCGGGAGCAGGCTGAGGCAGCGCCGTTTCCCGGGATTGGTGGTGGCAGTACCCGCTTCCCCCTCGAAAATGCGATGGACCCGCGCTAGGACCCGCAGATCGCCATCCACCACGCTGAGGTAGGAGCCGGGATGCCCGGGCGAGATCCCGCCGCTGTTGCGGTGAACGTCCGAACCGGGATCCCGCAGGACCGCGGTAAACTCGGAACCACCGACGGCGCTGATTCGGGCGATGGCTTTCAGTTCTTCCATATGTTGTCCTCCTCCAAGGAAAAAGCGCAAATTTAGGCCGCTCGTCGGTTGGCGCCAACGCGCCAGGGGCTCGGCGGTAGGGGCTCGTAGGCGATCGTGCCGCGGCTCAACCCAAAGAGTCCGATACAAGCACCGTTGCGTCATACTAACCCAGGCAGCTGGAGCGCGGTACGCCGGACCTGACAAAACGCGTCTTGTCAGTCTCCTGAGTGGGAGGATAGTATTCGTCTTTTGGTTTCAACCCCGGAGTTTGCTATGTATCGCGGCAGCATGGTGGCCCTGATCACCCCGATGCGGGAGGATGGCAGCCTGGACGAGAACAGTCTCCGCAATTTGGTCGATTTCCACGTGGCGCAGGGGACGGACGCCATTGTGGCGGTCGGCACCACCGGCGAATCCGCGACCTTGGACGAAGACGAGCACTGCCGCGTGATCCGGCAGGTCGTGGAGTTCGCTGACCGGCGCATCCCAGTGATCGCGGGCACCGGAGCGAATTCGACCAGCGAAGCGATCATCCTCACTCGCTGTGCGAGCGAGGCGGGGGCGGATGCCTGCCTACTGGTGACCCCGTACTATAATAAGCCCACACAGGAAGGCCTGTTTCTCCATTTCAAGGCGGTGGCTGACGCAGTGGAGATCCCCCAGATCCTGTACAATGTGCCGGGGCGCACGGCCTGTGACATGCGCCCCGAGACCGTGCAACGCTTGGCCCCGATCGAGAATATCGTCGGCATCAAGGAGGCAACCGGCGACTTGGCGCGGGTTTCCCTGCTACGCGAGCTCTGCGGAGAGGATTTCGCACTGTACAGCGGTGATGATGCCACGGCGAGGGAATTCATGCTCCTTGGCGGGCACGGAGTCATCTCGGTGACTGCCAATGTGGCGCCCCGTCTGATGCACGAGATGTCCCTTGCTGCGTTGCAGGGGGATAGCGACCGTGCCTCGGCGATCGACTCGCGCCTGCAGGGGTTGCACCACTCCCTATTTTTGGAATCCAATCCGATCCCGGTCAAATGGGTAATGACAGAGATGGGGCTGGCGCCAAAGGGAATTCGGCTTCCGCTCACCTGGTTGTCGGAAGCCGCTCAACCGGCGGTCCGGGACGCCATGCGTCAGGCGGGGGTGAGCTGAATCTTCCAGCCTGAGACAAACCCCGATCGGCTCGCCCTGGAGACAACGAATCGGCCTTTCTACCTGCCGGTGGGCAAGCAACGGGCGGTCGAAGGGTCTAGTGATCTTGCTACGGAACGAATGACCAGATGGCTTTGAAAACGATCCAAACCTTGCTCCTGCTGATGTCTGCCCTGGGGCTCGCGGCTTGCAGCACCAGCAAACTGGTGTCGGACCGCACCGTGGATTACAAGAAGGAACGGGATGTCGGAGAAGATCTCGAAATCCCTCCCGATCTTACGCGTTCCACGGCCAGCGAATCGCTGGTGATTCCGGAGCTTCCCGCCGGGGAATCAGCGACCTATTCCCAGTACGCGGCGCAAAGCCAGCCGAGCCGTCAGCGGCGTGGCGATTCAGAGGTCTTGCCCGAGATCGAAAATATCACGGTCGAGCGCGATAATGACAAGCGCTGGCTCATGATCAAGGCGCCGCCCGATCAGGTTTGGCCCGAGGTCGTATCCTTCTGGCGAGAAAACGGGATTCCCCTAGTCGTGCAAGACCCGGCCGTGGGCGTGATGGAAACCGGCTGGTTGGAAAACCGGGCCGATATCAAGAACGACTGGGTCACCGATACGGTCCGCGGGGTGTTTCCCGGTCTGTATTCCGCGGCGACGCGGGATCAGTACCGGGTTCGCCTGGAGGCCGGGCGGCAAGCCGAGTCGACGGAACTTTTTCTCACCCATCGGGGAATGCAGCAGAAGATCACCAACGCATCGGATTCAGAGCGGCCCGTTTGGGAGAATCGGCCCAACGACCCTGAGTTAGAAGCGGAAATGCTGCGCAGGCTCATGGTCTACCTGGGGGCGGCCGAAGATCAGGCAGCGCGAGCGCTTGCCCAACAGGACCGTGGTAAGCCACGCTCTCAGTTGATGCGGGACCGGGATGGACAGCCGAGTCTGATCATCGACGAGACTTTCCCTACCGCCTGGCGATTGACCGGGGTTGCCCTGGATCGTGTCGGGTTTGCGGTCGAGGACAGGGATCGTTCGAAGGGTATCTACTACGTGCGCTATCGGGATCCCATGCGCTATCAGAAGAAAGAAGGACTGTTGTCCAAGTTGGCGTTCTGGAGTAGTGACGATAAGGAAAAACCCGTCGAATACCGCATCGTCCTGGCGGAAATCGAAGGGCAGACCAAAGCCACGGTTCTGGATGAGGACGGCAAACGGGATACTACGGCGACGGCGAGCCGAATCCTCACCTTGCTGCAAGAACAGATCCGCTGAGCGGTGCGGTTCGCCTGCCTGGGCAGCGGGAGCCGTGGCAATGCCACGTTGGTGGAAGGGGGAGGCGTTCGGATACTGGTCGATTGCGGTCTTCCTGCCCGCGAGCTAGGCCGGCGCTTGGCGCCCCTGGGGGTGGAACCGGAGACCCTCGATGCCATCCTGGTGACTCACGAGCACGGCGACCATGTCCGCGGGGTAGGGCCAGTCGCCCGCCGCTTCGGCCTGCCGATCTGGATGACCCCCGGCACCTATCGCGGCTTGGACTGCGGAGACGTGCCGGAATTGCGCCTGTTCCACGGACACGGCGAGAAATTCCGTGTCGGCGATCTGGAGGTCCTGCCCTATCCGATCCCACATGATGCGCGGGAGCCCTGCCAGTTCGTGTTCCGCCACGGTGGCGTGCAGCTGGGTTTGCTTACCGACGCGGGGAATATCACCCCGCACATCGCCGAATCGCTGGATGGTTGTCAGGGATTGCTGCTCGAGTGTAATCACGACCCCGGGATGCTGCGTTCCGGCCCCTACCCGCCAAGCTTGCAGGCCCGCGTGGGCGGGGCGTTCGGCCATCTGAGCAACTCCCAGGCGGCAAATCTGTTGCGTCTGCTCGACCTGGACCCGATCGAACACCTCGTGGCCGGCCACCTGAGCGAAAAGAACAACACCCCCCTCCTGGTCAGAGAATCACTGCTCGACGTTGCTCCGGCAATGGCATCCCGGCTTTCCGTAGCACGCCAGGATATAGTAACCGGATGGTTGGAGCTGACAGGATAATCCCGGGAAGAATATACATAAATAGCATCGGATAATGAATTGAATCCAATAAATATTCATGCGAAGAGGCGCTTCTTTCCGGGGCAGCGCTGGGTCAATATCGGCCTGCGCACCCTGCACCTGATCGGAGTCGCGGGCCTGGGTGGAGGTTTTCTTTATCTCGCGC
>JAHEIA010000218.1 GCA_024639625.1 Chromatiales bacterium | reverse complement strand
GGAGTCGTCATATCACGAAGCGGCGCGGGTGATGTCGCCGCGCGGCCTACAGAACTACCTGGAAGGCATGCGCGCCATGTGCACCCTAGGGCGCGGCCAGGACCTGGTGCTCACCTACGTCCAGGAAATGCCTCAGGTGGCCAAAGAGGTGGGCGAAGACGTGATTCCGGACATCGTCGAGGCGATGATGAAGCTGGCCTCGCACACCTCCGGCAGCGTGATCACGCTGATGCTGTCCCATATGCCGCTAGCGGCCCAGCGCCTGGGCGATGCCGAGGTGCTGCGCGGCTACCTCAAATTACTGCACCAGCTTGCCGGTAAGGCCCCGCGCGGCCTGCGACCGATGATGGAGGTGCTGGACGAACTGCTGTCCAAGCTCACCCTGGGCGGCCTGCGCCGCTGGGCCCTGTGGGGCGCCCAGGCCCACCAGCGGGATCTGGATGGCCAGATGGCCTACTTCGCCCTGAAGACCGATTCCGCCAAGTCGGTGCTGCGCAAGGAGCGTCGGGGCACCTTGTTCGTCGACAACCAGCGCCGGCTCAATTTCTACCTGCGCGCACTCTGGGGGCGCGCCTTCCTGATGCGCCCGACCGCGGGTGACTTCGAGACCAAACAGGGCCTCAAACCTTACATTGCCGACTTCCAGATTCACATCCCGGATGCCTACGACCCCTTCCACGGCATCGACGGGATCGAGATCTATCGCGCCGCTGCCGCCCACTGCGCCGCCCACATGGTCTACACGAGGGAGCCCATCTCCGCGGAGCAGCTATCCCAGGCGCAGATGCGCTGCATCGAGTTGTTCGAGGACGCCCGGGTAGAATACCTGGCGTACCGGGAGTTCCCCGGTCTGCGCAAACTGTGGCTTTCCTTCTTCACCTCCGCGCCGACCAAGGACGACGACACTCCGGAGATCCACGAGGCCATGGACCTGATGATGCGCACCACCCGCGCCATCATGGACCCTGACTACCAGGATCCGGAGCCGGTGATCGCCGGCATCGCCGCCGACTTCCGTGACCAGCTTGTCGCCGACCCGTACCGGAAGAATCTGAGCTGGATGGCGGGGGTCGACTTCTACAACAAGCTGGCGGAGATCTCGCGCATCCCCAGCGTCCGCATCCTCTCTGATTGGCCCATCCCCTACCGCGACGACAACCGCTATTTCTGGGAATTCAGCGAAAACATGTTCGTCGCCGAAGGCGCGGACTACATCCCGGCCAGCCAACAACAGGTGCGCAAGTACGTCAGCGTCATGGAGATGGCCAACGAGGTCGACTGCGAACTGGCCGGCGACGACGCCCAGGAGATCTGGGTCTGCTCCACCGAGTTCTACCCCTATGAGGACCTGGGGGTCAGCTTCAACGAGATGTGGGGCAAGGAGCCGGTCTCCGACCCCTACCACTACGACGAGTGGGACTACCACGTGCAGCTGGCGCGCCCGGAGTGGGCGACCGTCATCGAACGACGCCAGCCCAAGGGTGACCCCGGGGTCATGGACGAGATCCTGGTCAAGCACCGGCCTATTGCCTCCCGCATCCGTCATCTGATCGACGCCATGCAGCCCCAAGGCATCGTGCGCCGGCGCGGCTACGAGGAAGGCGAGGAGCTCGACCTGAATGCCGCAGTGCGGGCCATGATCGACATCCGCCGCGGCATCATGCCCGACCCGCGAATCAATATCCGCATCACCCGGCACATCCGCGACCTGGCGATCGTGGTGCTCATGGATCTATCCGAGTCCACCAACGAAAAGGTAGGCGTCGAGGAAGGCGAGCCCGGCTACGAGGAGGCGGACTCCATCCTGGATCTGGCCCGCGAGTCCACCGGCTTGCTGTCCTGGGCGATCGACTCCATCGGGGACGCCTTCGCGGTACACGGGTTCGCCTCGGACGGCCGCCATGACGTGCAATACTACCGTTTCAAGGACTTCGATCAGCCCTACGACGACGACGCCAAGGCCCGTATGGCCGGCATGCAGGGCGGCCTTTCCACGCGCATGGGGGCCGCCTTGAGGCACGCCGGGTGGCACCTCACCCAACAGAACGCTAGCAAGCGCCTGGTGCTGCTCATCACCGATGGTGAGCCGGCCGACATCGACGAGCGGGACCCTCAATATCTGCGTCACGACACCAAGAAAGCGGTCGACGATCTCGCCATGCGGGGCGTCTACACCTACTGTCTCACCCTGGATCCGCAGGCCGACCGCTATGTCGCCCGGATCTTCGGCGAGAATCATTACTCGATCGTGGATCGTGTGGAACGCCTCCCGGAGAGGCTGCCCGCAGTCTTCGCAGCGATCACGGCATAGCCGTTGCATTGCCGCAAGTGCGCACTCCATCCGCAATATCAGGACCGGGCGGCTGGCGCTCATGTGAAACGACCGTCTTCCCTCAAGCAATAGTTCGCGGGGTGGGTCTACTGTTGGCGGTGCTCACGACCGCCAGCGCCTTTCCTGTCTGGCCGGCAAGCGAAGAGGCGATCGACCGGTTACTCACCACCGGGTCCTGCCCGGGGTGTGATCTATCAAACGCCGGGCTTGCCGATCGCAACCTGACCGGAGCAGACCTTGCAGGCGCAGATCTCCGGGATGCGGACCTTAGCGGTGCAATCTTGTACCGCACCCAATTGCAGCAGGCGGACCTGCGCGGCGCCAAGCTCACCGGCTGCAGTCTAGGCAGCGCCGACTTGAGCGGCGCCCAGCTCGCAAACCAGCAGCTCTCAGCAGCCAGACTGAACCGCGCTGTACTTCACGCAGCACAACTCGAGGGCGCCGATCTCAGCGCCGCGAACTTGGAAGGGGCCGATCTGAGCGCGGCCCAACTGCGTGGCGCCGACCTTTCCAACAGCCTGCTGCGCAATGCCGGTTTCGCGGATGCGGACTTGACCGGCACGCGATGGACGGCAGCCGACCTGCGCGGTCTGGACCTGAGCGTCGCCGGCACGCTGCTCGGGGCGGACTTTACGGACGCCAACCTGGCCAAGTCCAGGTTCCGGGGCGCCGACCTCAGCGGGGTGTCGCTGACGCGGACAACGCTGCAAGAGGCCGACCTCAGCCGGTGCATCCTGCGTGGTAGTGATCTCGGCGCAGCCGATCTCGAGAAAGCGGACCTCGAGGATGCGGACCTAACCCGAGCCAACCTGGAGCGGGCCATTCTGAAAGGCGCCAAGATGCGCGGGGCCCGTCTCCAGGATGCGCGTCTGCAGCATGTCCGTTGGGGTGGCAACCTGGTCGGCGTCGACCTCTCCGCCTTGGACCTGCGTGGCAGCAATTTCGCAGGCGCCAACCTGAAAGACGCCAACTTCCGCAATGCCGATCTTGAGGAAGCCCAGTTCCCGCAGGCCAATCTATACGGCGCGGACTTCAGTGGGGCCAATCTGCGCCGCGCCGGCTTCAAGCAGGCCAACCTGCGCAACGCGCGGTTCGACGGCGCGGACACCGCCGAGGCGAACTTTGCCGGCGCGATCGGTCTTGAGCCTGTCGCGCAGCCGCCGCAATGAGGCTTCGCCTTAACCTTAGCGGCGCACGGCGATTCGGCTGAATTACGCGCTCCCCGGGGTGGGCAAGCACGTCAGCTAGGCCGGCCGGCGGAAGGCGATGACCTGCGGTTCGTGCGGGGGCCCGAGTCGCTCGCGCTGGCGCTCCAGCAGAAGATGGAGCGCCGGCTGGATCTCGCTCACCAGACGCCGTTGAATCTCCCGGAAATCCGCTGAATAATAGATCATCTCACACGGAACCGGGTCGCTGAGGGACTCCCTCCGCGCCTGGGGAAGCACACGCCAGGCAATACGGATGAGCCGCCCTCCCACACCATCTTGGTGGGCGTAGCCGCCCTGGCTATCGACGAAGATGATCTCCTCGCGATCGGCTACCGCCTGGTATTGCATGCTGCGGATCGGGATAAACAGGCACTTGCCGGCCGCGCGGGACAGCAGCAGTTGGATCGCGTTGTGGATCGCGGCCGGTAGCGCGCTCCGTTGGCGTCCTAGCGCGGGGGGTCGAAAGAATATTTCCCGGGTAGTTCGCACACCCATCGGGGCTGCCCCCCGCTGCTCAATTCTCGTCGTCCAGTTCCGGGTCCCACCCCAGCTCGCGGGCCCTGGCTACCGCAGCATCGTAGATGCGCTGGTGGCGCTCGCGCAACTCGGAGGGTAGATTGGAGGCCAGGTGACCGAAAGGCCCCCAGGCAGCCGAGACCTTGTCGTACAGACTTTCGATGCCTTGCACGGTCCAGCCTTCGCAGGTCTCGCTCTCCGGTATGAGGCCAAAGACCCAGGCATCGCGGACGATGTTTCCGGTGGGCGTCATGCCCCCTGCCTTATCTTTATCGATCCCCACATAGACCTTTTTTGTGCCCATAGTTGCCCCGTGAATCGAATGACCTGGGGCCATTGTGACCGAATGACGCGCCTCGCGCCAAGCGTTTAACGGCATCATGGTTCTCTCCGGCAAAGGTGCGCCGCCCGCGCAACGCTGGAGGCGCAAACCAACCGGCCGCGAATTCTTATACAATCCCCGATGAGCCACTCTTGGAGGCACCCATGCCAACCACCCTGATCGACTTCATCCGGCACGGCCAACCTGTCGGCGGACATCGCTACCGGGGTCACGGGGTGGACGACCCTCTGAGCGAAAAGGGCTGGCGCCAGATGTGGCATACGGTGGGAGACGCAGCCCCCTGGGACCGTATCATCAGCTCGCCGATGAAACGCTGCCGAACCTTTGCCGAAGCCCTCGCCGATCAGCGCCGCTTGCCGCTCGATATCGATGAACGATTCCGTGAAGTCGGCTTCGGCGTCTGGGAAGGCCAAAGCCCCGACGACATCATCGCGCGTGACCCAGAAGAGTTCGCGGCATTTTACCGCGATCCGGTGCGCAACCGGCCCAGCGGAGCGGAGCCGCTGCAAGACTTCGGCCAGAGGGTCGGCGCAGCGATTGACGGCGCGCTCGCCCGTTGCGCGGGAGAGCATCTATTGATCGTAGCGCACGCGGGGGTGATCCGGGCCGCGCTGGGCCACGTGCTGCAGGCGGATCTGCTCGCATGGTATCGGGCCAAGGTCCCCAATGCAGCCATAACCCGATTCCAACTCACCGAGTATGGACTGCAGTTGGTCTTCCATAACCGCACGCGGCTGGTCTAGCGTTTTCACCGTCGAAAATTTCTGCCAACGGCGAAATCGGACAACCCTCCCGCCACGCCTCCGCACCGCGGATTCCGCGTTGCCTGAACCGCAGTGATTTGTTGTTCGGCTGTCCACGCCCATCGAGAGGGAGGCCCGTGGTCCCGCCTCGGGTTCAATTGGCGCACCACCGAGGAAGCGTATGATGGGGACTGCATACGGACGCCCGTCACCAGGAGAGAAACCATGCCCGCTACCTGCGGCATGTGCTAGACAAGACCTGCGGGATCATGAAAAGAGAGATACCCGAAGCGGAAAAACAAGCGGGAAACGCCGGATCGCACGGGCGCTACGGGAGTCTCTTGCGCGGCGGGAAGCGCACAGCCGGACGGAAGTAGAGGGGCTGGAGGTACCAGCGACAGCGCGAGCCCGCGCACCGTCGAGAAAGGCGGCAAGGGGCCATCCTTTGCGGTACAATCCGCGGATTCTACAGGCGCGCAGCGCCTTTCTTTCGCGGCAGACCGGCCGTGCACCGGCTCCCGATCGATCACCGCCGAAAAACACAGCATCACCTAACCACCGAGCACAGGAGCAAAACAATATGACCCATTGGTTTCGAATCATCACTGCAAACCTCGGCCTTGCCTTTCTGCTGGGCACCGCTGCCCCAGCCATGGCGAGCGAGCAGGCGCAACTCATGGCGGAGGCGCAAAAGGCCTTCGAGGACATGCACGCCGACCCGGACA
>JAHEIA010000217.1 GCA_024639625.1 Chromatiales bacterium | reverse complement strand
TGTGGCTGCTCGCGCCCCCGCTGCCCCTGTACGTGCTGCTGCACCTGGCGATGGTCTGGCTGGTGCGTTCCTTCTACTTCCATGCCGGCGTGCTGTCTGCACTGGTCGACCTAGGCCTGACGGGATTCGGTCTCGCGGGCGCGGTCTGGGCGGCCGTGCATACCGGAAGCCTGTTTCTCAGCCTCTGGTGCTTCTTCCTGATCCAGGCGCTGTTCGTCGGTATCCCAACCCCTATCGGAACCCGGCGTACACCGTCTGGCCAACCGCAGATAGCGGACGACCGCTTCCAGCATGCCCAGAGGGCCGCGGAGGCTGCCGTGCGCACACTCTCATCGATCCACTAAACGCGAGGAGAAACCACAATGAAATCCAAGCTCATCGCCTTGGCACTGTTCGCCACCACTGCGGCGGTCGTCGCCGCCTATCCACTGTACGAAGGCAGCGGCACCGCAACAACCCTGCCTCCGCAGGTGCTCAATCCGCCCGCCAATGCACAACCGCAGATCGAGGTCGCATTCGTGCTCGACACGACCGGCAGCATGAGCGGACTAATCGAGGCCGCGAAGGAAAAAATCTGGTCCATCGCCTCCACCCTAGCGTCCACCAAACCTGCTCCCGAGATCAAGATGGGGCTGGTCGCATATCGAGACCGGGGCGACCAGTACGTCACCAAGGTCGTGGACCTTTCCCATGACCTGGACGCCATGTATGCCAAATTGATGGATTTTCAGGCCGATGGCGGCGGTGACGGCCCGGAAAGCGTGAATCAAGCGCTGTTCGACGCCGTGCACAAGCTCTCTTGGAGCGTCCGCCCGGACGCCTACAAGGTCGTGTTCCTGGTCGGCGACGCCCCGCCACACATGGATTATCAGGACGACGTTAAATATCCCGATACCCTAGCCGCCGCCCAGCGCAAGCGCATCACCGTCAACGCGCTGCAATGCGGACAGCACAGTGCTACCACCCGGCAATGGGAGAAGATCGCCCAGCTCGGGAACGGACAGTATCTGCAGGTCGAGCAGACCGGCAACGCCGTCGCCATCGTGACCCCCTATGACGAGCGCTTAGCCAAGCTCTCCGCGCAGTTGGACGAGACGCGGATCTATTACGGCAGCGCCGAAGAAAGGGCGCAGCGGCAGCGGAAGGTAGAAGCCGCCGACAAGCTGCACGCTTCCTCCAGCATCCCGTCCCGGGCGCGTCGGGCGGCATACAACGCGTCGCCCAGCGGCGAGCTCAATTTCCTCGGCGAAGGCGAACTGGTTGACGACGTGGCGAGCGGTCGCGTCGACGTTTCCAGCATCGCGCCGGCAGAGCTTCCGGAATCCATTCGGGCCATGGCCCCCGAAGAGCAGGCATCCCTGTTGAAGGAGAAGATAGAGCGCCGCGCCGAGCTCAAGGGCGAGATCGAGACGCTCGCCGAGCAACGCGGCGCGTTTCTCAAGCAGCGGGTGGAGGAATTGGGCGGCGCAAGAGATTCGCTGGACCACAAGATCTACAGCGCGGTTCGCGAGCAGGCGGCGAAATCGGGGCTAAGCTACGAAGCCGACGGTTTGGCCTACTAAGGCCTATACACTCGTACCGGTTATAGCGACGGCGGCCCTGCGGCACAGGCGGGCCGCCGTCGCTGGTTGCCACTGCAAAACCCGCGTACCCTTGGCAGAACAATCGATCGGGGCAAGGGCCGTCCCCGCTCAATAAACGGAGGATCGAACACATGCCCGGGCAAAACCAGGGCGAGCGCGACGGACAGCTGATGACGCCCCTCGACCGGCTGCACCCCCGGGTCTGCAAAGCGATCTTCGGATGGCTGCTGGTCCTAACCCTCAATGAGGCCGGCGCGCAGGCATCGACCGAGCCTCGCCAAGGGCTCTCCGCGCAGGAATACGAGAGGACGATGTACGGCCAACTGGCGAGCCTCGATCTGCAGGACGGGGTCGACGCGGCCGAGGCCCGGGTCATCTTCGAGGCCTACGAATACCGCCATTTCTTTTGTCACAGCCGGGGCCAGATCGAAGATGGAGGAGACGCCTGGCTGGGGGTGGTGCTGGATCACTGGGGCCAGGCGGCGCCCGCGGCGAGCGTGCGGATCGACAAGCGAAGCGGTGCGGTGCACTCGACCCTGGGCCCCGAGGTTACAGACCCGCGGACCTTGCTCGAGCCTGCGCCCGCCCCCTGAGACAACCGGTGTCGAGCGCCCGAGGGAATGCTTGGCGCCGGCGGTATTGGCGGACCCTATCGAGCGCTTAGCCGCCCGCCATCTGCTGCACGGCGGCGTATACCCCCTGTACGACCTTACCCATGCGCAGGTAGTCCAGCCGGTCCGGGGTGTCGCGCGAAGAATGATAACCGTCGTAACGATAGAAAGCGGTATCGGTGACCATCAGCGCCGGATAACCAGCGAGCCAGAAATTCAGGTGATCGGAAAAATCGACACCGGGTACCAACGCGGGGGCGTTCAGGGAATACACGGGGAGGTTCGACGCACCACGCATCGCCCGTTTGACGGAGCGAACTCTCGCGCCGCCGAAGAGCCTGCCCACCAAGGCAATAAAATCGCCCCGATCCGGATACAACAAGCGAAGCACTGGGGCGGGAAAGTGCTGGCTGCCTGGAGCATCGACAAAGTAACCGATCATTTCCAGGGCCAACATCATCCTTACTCGAGCGCCCTGTTTCTGCAACAGCCGAACGTGGGCGGCGCTCCCCATCCGCTGCGAACGAAAATAGGGCGGCTCTTCCAGACTGTAGGCCGCCAGTTCTACGCGCAGACGCAACGGCGCGTCCTGCAGCAGAGCCGCTAGCGCTAGCAGTCCGGCCACACCGCTGGCATTGTCGTCCGCCCCCGGCTGAATTCCCGCGGTGTCGTAATGCGCGCCAACGATGACGCGTTCCGCGGTGTCCGGCCCGAAAGCCGCGAACACGTTGTGGTACGGATTTCCATCGACGATGAAGGTTTGCCGGCTCACCCTCGCCTGCGCAGTCTCGAAGCGGGCCTGAATGAAATCCGCGAGTTTGCTCAGGTTCTCCGGGTAGCGCGCGCTGCGCGGATAGAAATCCCTGGAAATCGTCTCCACATCTGCCCGCAGGCGCCCCGCATCCACGGCTGGCGGGTTGCCCCTGACGCTTGCTTTAAACAACGGCTGGGTGAGCTGAAACCAGACGGCTGCGCCGCCGAGCAACAGGACTCCGAGGCTCGCGCCGAGAATCGAAAACACCGTCATCCGCAGCGGAAGTCCCGATCCGTGCTCAGCAGGTGACGTGCAGAATCGCGTTGACGTCCATTTCGTCCGAGTTCTCTAGGCGCCGGCAAATGGCCGGGGTCTTGTCCACGACTACATGCACACCCCGTTGTCGCGCCTGCGCAAAGACGTCCGGCAGGATCGGCAGAGCCCCGCGAGCGCCCGTGCCGACGTAAAGAATCGACCCCTGCCAAGGGATCTCCTCACCGGCCGAAAGGGGCGTATGCCCGAAGTTGGCGCGCAACGCTTTTGATGGCCCTTTACGCCGCTTGCGCACCACACCCTGGTCGATCACCACGTCGTGGCGAAAACACTCGCCGTCGATTTCGATTTCCCCAAAGGACACCCATCTCGCTTTCATCGCTTTCGCTCCTTTGCGCTGGTTTTCCCGAAACCAACTCCCCTACCGCTAAAAATAGCACTCACCGCGTCGCGCGCAGCAGCGAGCCGCCGATTCTTGTCTCCTTCCACCCACCGAGGGTAGCGCGTAGACTCTGCTACCGGTGGCTCCAGCGGAGCGGGCAGCGGCCTCCGGGCTCCGATACATTCGCGGAAGCCATCGGGCCGGGGGCCTGCCGCGCCACATGACGATTGATAAATGAATACCGAGGAGACAGGCCCGCGCTCATGACAATTGACACCCTGCGAGGCAACGCAGCAGCAACGGCGCGAATGCGCTCGATCGGGCGGCGCCGCAGACACGACAAGACCGTGGGTCTGCACCTGCTCTGCGGCCTTCTACTGGCGTCGCCGCCGCTGTGCGCCGAGCAGGCCCGGATACCCATGGGTTTTCACCCGGACTTTCTGCGCCAGTTGCTGATCGATCAGGTGTATACCGATGCCGAGCAGACCGCCCGTGTCTGGGACGACGGCAAGGAATGCAATTCCCTGGTGCTCTCTAACCCCCGGGTTGCTGCCGAAAATGGTCGGCTGCGGATCACTAGCGACGGCGCCGCACGAGTGGGCACGGCCGCCGCTGGACACTGCCTCACCCTGATGGAGTGGAGCGGTTCACTGGAGGTCATCGAGGAACCGGTAATCGGCGCCGCGGGAGACGTCTTGGAGTTCAAGATCGTCGACTCTCACTTGGTCGACGCTGCGGGCGGAGAGCGGTCGGCCGCAGGCAAACTGTGGGACTGGGTCAAGGCGTACGTCCACCCCCGGCTCGCCGACTTCCGGGTCGACCTCAAGCCGACGTTGCAGCAGATCCGGGAGCTGGTGCCGACCCTGTTCCCTGGGGAAAACCAAGCGCCCGCAGATGCCCTGGTGCGCTCTCTTACCCTGACCGGCGCGGCGGTGGAGGAGGGGCAACTGGTAGTCGTCCTCGCATTCGAGCTGCCACCGGAGTCGACACCGGCCCCCGCGCGGGCCGAGGCTCCGCTTACCCCCGGTGAGCTCGCGCAGTGGAGCGCCAACCTGGATCAGTGGGACGCCTTTCTCACGGAATCCGTGATGCAGGCAGCGGCGGATTCGGAGTTGTCCGAGATCCGCTTCGAGTTGTTGGCGGTGCTGCTGGACGCCCGCAGCCGGATTGTCACGCTGCTCTCCGAACCAACGACTGGCGGGCGGGAGCCGGTCCGCGAGCTCTTTATCGAGACCTGGGACAGGCTGGCAACCCTGTTGCGCAGCATCAGCGCCAGCCTTCCCCCAAGGTCCGCCCTGCGTTACCTCACGTTCGTTTCCGCGGGCGACGCCGTAGGCGCCATCGACGCCCTGGCGCCGCAGCTCGGTCTCGAGCTCTCTACCGACGGGCTACGCCGCATGGCGCGTATGCTCTCGCCCGAGATCGATCTCGATACCCTGCGTTACCGGCACGAGGTGGATCCCCGGTTGCGGCGTCTCTTCCAATTTGGTCCGCCCCTGCCGGTACCGGACGAGCCACCGCCGGAGGACCAGAGCTGGTGGTGGCCGCTGCGGCCCGCCTGGGCGGGAGAAAAAGCGGAGCGTGCACTGGCCGTGCGACTGAATCGCTGGATACCAACCACCAAAGAGTTGCCTGATTATTTGCGCCTAGTGCGCGATCTATTGGACCAGAGCGCGGCGGACACCCTGCAGGGCGGCCGTCTCGATAACGCCTACCAGGGCCTGTTCCGCGACCTGGTGTTGGCTACCGCGTGGCAGGAGAGCTGCTGGCGTCAGTTTATTCGCAAAGGCAAGGAGATCAAGCCGATGATGTCGAGCTCCGGGTCGGTCGGCATCATGCAGATCAATCAGCGGGTCTGGCGGGGTTTTTACGAGGTGCAAGCGTTGCGCAGCGACATCGGATACAACGCCATAGCGGGCAGCGAGATCCTTCTGCATTATCTGGTGGATTATGCGCTGAAGAAGAACGAGCACCGCGAGACGGGGCGGGTCGACAATCTTGCTCGGGCCACCTATGCCATGTACAACGGCGGCCCGAGTCACATGCGCCGCTACCGCAAGAAAGGCACAGCCGCCTCATTGAAGAAGATCGATTCGGCATTCTGGAAAAAATACCGCAGCGTGCAGTCGGGGAACGATCTTGCGGTAGCCGAATGCTTCGGCCTGTCACAACCCGTTGCCTCCCCCCCGACAAAACCCCGGCAGAAGGCCCCCGACACCGGGCCGGCGAAACCGACGCCGCTGCAGCCGCCCCGATCCTCCGGCACCGCCAACCCAGGCAAGGCTTCCGCTGGA
>JAHEIA010000216.1 GCA_024639625.1 Chromatiales bacterium | reverse complement strand
TGACGCAAATTGCCGCGAATTCGGCATCCGGGAATTCCACATGGCCGACCCCAGGCAGGGTATCGTGCACATCGTCGGGCCGGAACAGGGCGCCACTCTGCCCGGGATGACGGTCGTTTGTGGCGATTCCCATACCTCTACCCATGGGGCCTTGGGGGCGCTCGCATTTGGCATCGGCACCTCGGAGGTGGAGCATGTGCTGGCCACTCAGTGCCTAATCCAGAAGAAGTCAAAGAGCATGCTGCTGAGCGTGGACGGGTTGCTCGGACCGGGCGTGACCGCGAAAGACGTCGTGCTGGCGATCATCGGCGAGATCGGGACGGCTGGGGGTACCGGATACGCTGTCGAGTTCGCCGGCGAGGCGATACGCGGCCTGTCGCTCGAGGGTCGAATGACGGTGTGCAACATGGCGATCGAAGCCGGGGCCAGGGCGGGCTTCGTGGCGGTAGACGAGAAGACCATCGAATACGTCCGAGGCCGGCCGATGGCCCCATCAGGGGAACTCTGGGAGCGTGCAGTAGCCCACTGGCGAACCTTGCACAGTGACCCGGGCGCTGCTTTCGACCGCGTGGTGCGTATGGATGCCGCCAGTATCAAGCCCCAAGTTACCTGGGGTACGTCGCCGGAGATGGTGGCGCCGATCGATGCTCGGATACCGGATCCGGTGGATGCGCGGGATCCGGTCAAGGCGGACGGCATAAGGCGCGCCCTGGACTACATGGGGCTGCAGCCGGGAACGCCGATCACCGACATCCGGTTGGACAAGATCTTTATCGGTTCCTGCACCAACGGCCGCATCGAGGATCTGCGGGCCGCCGCTGCGGTGATTGAGGGGCGGCGGGTCGCCGCGAATATCAAACTTGCCATGGTGGTTCCGGGTTCAGGGCCGGTCAAGGAGCAAGCCGAAGCGGAGGGCCTTGACCGGATCTTTACGGACGCGGGTCTGGAATGGCGGGATCCCGGGTGCTCCATGTGCCTAGCTATGAACGCCGATCGTCTGGAGCCGGGTGAGCGTTGCGCATCAACTTCCAATCGCAACTTCGAGGGTCGGCAGGGCAAGGGTGGGCGCAGCCATTTGGTCAGCCCGGCCATGGCGGCAGCCGCAGCGATTGCCGGGCGTTTTGTGGACGTGCGGGATCTCTAGAACAGACAGCCGGGTACGCGTTAGCGACCGTGCGCGCCGCCTGAAGCGAAACAAGAAGGGAATACAAGCATGCAAGCATTCACCAAGTTTCAGGGTATCGTGTGTCCGCTCGACCGTTCCAATGTGGACACTGACGCCATTATTCCGAAGCAGTTCCTGAAATCGATCAAGCGCTCCGGTTTTGGGCCGAACCTGTTTGACGAATGGCGCTACCTCGATCATGGGGAGCCGGGCGTCGACAACGCACAGCGCCCGCTCAACAAGGATTTCGTGCTCAACGACCCGCGTTACAGTTCCGCGAGCATCCTGCTGGCGCGCGAGAACTTCGGCTGCGGCTCGTCTCGGGAACACGCCCCCTGGGCCCTTGCCGATTATGGGTTCCGGGTGATTATCGCCCCCAGTTTCGCCGATATATTTCTCAATAATTGCTTTAAAAATGGAATATTACCTATTGTATTAGAAGAAAAAATAGTAGAAAATCTTTTCTCTGCTGCAACCCGAGACGAGGCCCTCCGCCTGCAGGTGGATCTTGTGCAGCAGGAACTCCGACTCGCCGCCGGCGAGCCGATTCCGTTTTCGGTGGACGAGTTCCGCAAACACTGCCTGCTGGAGGGTCTCGACGACATCGGTTTGACCCTGCAGCACGTGGATCAGATACGCGCCTTCGAAGAGCAGCGGAAGCTGGCGGCGCCCTGGGTATTTGCCAACCTCTAGCTGGGTCACGAGAAGCCAAGCCCATTGACTTGCTGCTGATCGAATCAACGCACACGAGAAGACACTCGAATGAGCAAAAAAATATTGGTGTTACCCGGCGATGGCATTGGGCCGGAGATCGTCGCCCAAGCGATCAAGGTTCTACAGGCGTTGCAGCGCAACTTCGGCCTCGATGTGGAGCTGGAACATGGCTTGGTCGGTGGCAGTGCCTACGACGCCGTAGGCAATCCACTCCCGCAAGAGACCCTGGTGCTGGCCCACGAGTCGGACGCGATTCTTCTCGGTGCGGTGGGTGGACCGAAGTGGGAGCCGCTGGATATCGCATTGCGTCCGGAAAAGGGGCTGTTGGGCCTGCGCTCTGAACTCGAGTTGTTTGCAAACCTGCGCCCGGCACTTCTATATCCGCAACTGGCGGGTGCCTCGACGCTGCGGCCGGAGGTGGTGTCTGGCCTGGACATCATGATCGTGAGAGAACTCACTGGAGGTATCTACTTTGGGCGGCCGCGGGGTGTGCGCAAGCTCGAAACGGGGGAGCGCGAGGGTTTCAACACCTTGGTCTACCGTGAATCCGAGGTCGAACGTATCGGTCGCGTCGCGTTCGAGATCGCGCGCAAGCGGGATCGGCGCGTCTGTTCGGTGGACAAGGCCAATGTCCTGGAATGCACAGAGTTGTGGCGCGAGGTGATGCAGCGGGTCGCCGGCGAATATCCGGATGTCGAACTCAACCACATGTACGTGGACAACGCCGCCATGCAATTGGTGAAGTGGCCCAAGCAGTTCGATGTCATGGTCACCACCAACATGTTCGGCGACATCCTGTCCGACGCAGCGGCGATGCTGACGGGGTCGATCGGTATGTTGCCTTCAGCCTCCCTGGACCAAGATCGCAAAGGGATGTACGAGCCGATTCACGGCTCGGCGCCGGATATTGCCGGCAAGGGGGTGGCAAACCCGCTGGCGACCATCCTTTCCGTTGCGATGATGCTGCGCTACAGCCTGGAAGAACCGGAGATGGCGGAGCGCCTCGAGCGTGCGGTGCATCAGGTCCTCAATGACGGTCTGCGCACCCCGGATATACTGTCCGAAGGGATGCGTGAGGTGGGTACCGAACAGATGGGGGACGCAGTAACAGCGGCTATCGGCGAGGCCGCGTAGGAATTCGGCGATACCTGTGCGGCTGAGTAACACAAGATATCTCAGCGTTCACGTATCCTTCTATGAATAAGTTCAATGTACGGGCATAACAGGATGAAAAGAGTAGGTTTCGTTGGCTGGAGAGGAATGGTTGGTTCGGTCCTGACAGGGCGCATGCGCGAGGAGAGGGATTTCGATCGAATCGCGGAGCCGGTGTTTCTTACCACTTCCCAGGTGGGGCAGTCGGGCCCCGATATCGGTAAACCGATTCCGCCTCTTAAGGATGCGCGTGACATTGCCGAACTGCAAACCATGGATGCCGTCGTCACCTGTCAGGGAGGTGACTATACGGCAGCGGTTTTCCGCGACCTGCGAGCGACCGGCTGGGACGGCTACTGGATCGACGCCGCCTCGACGCTGCGCATGGATCGAGACAGCATCATCGTATTGGACCCGGTAAACATGAACGTCATCACAGACGGCCTTCAGGCCGGTGTGAAAAACTTTATTGGCGACAATTGCACGGTTAGCCTGATGTTGATGGCGCTTGGGGGGCTGTTCCGAGAGGGGCTGGTGGAGTGGATGACGGCGATGACCTATCAGGCGGCATCTGGCGCGGGGGCGCGCAATATGCGCGAACTATTGAGCCAAATGGGGGCCTTGCATGGTGCAGCTAGAGAGCTCCTCGATGATCCCGCCTCGGCGATCCTGGAGATCGACACAGTAGTGACCGAAGCCATGCAATCAACCGAGTTTCCCCGCCAGAACTTTGGCGTTCCATTGGCCGGGAGCCTGATCCCCTGGATCGACCGGCAGCTGGATAATGGGCAGAGCCGCGAAGAATGGAAGGGGATTGCGGAGACCAACAAGATCCTAGGTCGGGAACAGAATCCGGTGCCCATCGACGGCATTTGCGTGCGTGTCGGCGCCATGCGCTCGCATAGCCAGGCGCTGACTGTCAAACTGACTCGAGACGTGCCCATCGACGAAATCGAGGGCATGCTGGGGGAAGCAAACGACTGGGTCAAAGTAATTCCCAATGATCGGGACGCGACGATCGCGAACCTGACGCCGGCGAAGATTAGCGGAACCCTGGAGATCCCGGTGGGGCGGTTACGCAAGCTGAATATGGGGGCCGAATACCTGTCTGCTTTCACGGTTGGGGATCAGTTGCTGTGGGGCGCAGCAGAGCCGTTGCGCAGGATGCTGCGTATCGTACTGGAGAGCGAGGCCGGGTAAGGGGGCTTCGTGGTCGGCCGCTTTCAGCGCGAGAGGCGGGAAATCCGGCACTCCGAGCGGTCGCGGATGCGGCTCCAGTCGCCTCGGTTCGGCTTCCGGGGAGTGCGCTTGGCGGGCCATGTATCGAACCCTTTCAGCGGGGCGATGTTTTTGGAAAAAGAATACTTCTAAGTTATAGTTAGCGCATAAATATTATAGTTATTCTATGTCCGTCTACGGCATTTCGACGATTCGCGTAAGAAGTCTATCTGGCAGATCGAATCCTACGCCTTAAGGGGGCTGGGAGGGGACCCGCAAGGAGGAGGAATGTTTCGCAAGCTTTCGCTAGCAGTGGCAATCACGGCCGCCTTGGCTCCGCTCTCGGTACAGGGGCTAGGACTCGGGGATATCCATACCAAATCTGCGCTCAACCAGAACTTCAATGCAGATATCGATCTTCTTTCGGTCGACCCGGAGGAACTCGACGCGGTAAAGGTCGAACTCGCTTCGCGCGATGCTTATTCGCGGGCCGGGGTGGAGCGCTCCTACCTCCTGACGCAGCTGCGGTTTGTGCCGCTGGTAGCAGCCGATGGCAAGACCGTGATCCAGGTCAGTAGCAAGAATCCGATCCAGGAGCCTTTCCTTAATTTTCTGATCGAGGTCAATTGGCCGAAGGGACGTCTGGTTCGCGAATACACGGTCCTGCTGGATCCTCCGGTGACCCTCCAACGGCGCCCCGAGCCGGTGCGCGCGCCGGTACGTGCAGCGGAGCTGCGCAACGAAGTAGCGCGGGCTGAGGCACCGCGGACGCCGAAAACCGCTAGCTGGGGCGAGGTCAGCGGCAACCTGGAGTACGGACCGACCCGGCCCGCGGACACCCTTTGGAGCATCGCCTCCAACATGAAAGTGGCAGGAGCATCGGTCGAGCAGGTCATGATGGCTTTGTTGCGACACAATCCGGGCGCATTCATCGACAACAACGTCAATCTGATGAAGACGGGGCAGATCCTCCGCCTGCCGAGCGAAGATGCGGCGCTGGAGATCACCCGAAGGGAGGCGCGCGAGGCCTTTCTGGAACAGACCGCGCGCTGGCGTGGTGCAGCGGAAGCGGAACCGGAACCGATCGTAAGCGAGGCAGCGCTGGCGGAGAGCATCGCGGAAGGGGTCGCAGAGGAAGCGGTTGAGAGCGAAGAACCAGCTCCTGACGATGCCCCGGAGGCTATCGCTTCCGCCGAGCCGGAAGAAACGGAGGAAACCGTTCCCGAGGCTGAACTAAAACTGGTCTCGACCGACACGCAGCCAGCCGAAGAAGTAGCCCTCGGCGAGGGCACCGAGAATACGGATAGCCAACAGCTACAACAGGAACTTCTTTTGGCGCGCGAGGAAACCGCGATCGCGCGAGAAGCTAGCGAGGAACTGAACCGGCGGGTAGCGGAACTGGAAGAACAACTCACGGATATGCAGCGGCTGCTCAGCCTGCAGAGCGACCAGCTGTCGCAGATCCAGATAGACGCAGAGCAAAAACCGGCGGATGCGGTGGCTGACGATGCCGCCGAGGATGCGCCGCCCGCGGGCTGGATCGAACGGTTTACTTCGGACGGCACGCTCATGGCCGCGGCAGGTGGGGGGTTGCTGTTGTTACTTGGCGGAGGCGCTGCGTTGGCCCTGCGCCGGCGCAAGGAAGACGAAC
>JAHEIA010000003.1 GCA_024639625.1 Chromatiales bacterium | reverse complement strand
CGAAGGCGATCATGCCATACCTAGATACCCGGCCATAGGTGGGCTTGAGGCCGGTAATCCCGCACAAAGACGCGGGTTGACGAATCGAGCCGCCGGTATCGGTGCCCGTCGCTGCTACCGCCAAGCGCGCCGCCACAGCGGCCGCCGAACCGCCGGAAGAGCCGCCGGGTACGCTTTCCAGATCCCACGGGTTGCGCACGGGACCGTAGAAGCTGGTTTCGTTGGACGAACCCATCGCGAATTCGTCCATATTCGTCTTCCCGAGCAACACCACGCCGGCCTCTTTCAAGCGCCGGACCAGCGTCGCGTCGTAAGGGGCAACGAAGCTGTCCAGCATGCGGGAACCGCAACTCGTTTTGATCCCGTCGGTGCAAAAGATGTCCTTATGGGCAATCGGGATGCCGGTAAGCGGTCCGGATGTACCAGCGGCCAAACGCCGATCGGCCGCTTCGGCATCGGCAAGCGCCTGCTCGCCCGTGACCGTGATAAAACTATTGATCCGGCTGTCGAAACGCCCGACGCGATCCAGGTAGTTCTGCGCCAGTTCGACCGCCGAAATCGCACCCTTGCGCAGCTCCGAACCCAATTCTGCGATACTCTTATTGTGCATTCGAGATTCTTCCCAAGCTGCGTAGGTGACCTGCCGCGAGGCGGCAGACAGAAAAACCGAGAAACCAGGCTATTCGAGTACCCTCGGAACTAGATACAAACCCTGATCCGTCATCGGCGCCACCGATTGAAACTTTTCCCGTTGGTCGCTTTCGGTCACCTTGTCCGGCCGCAACCTCTGCACCATGTCCAGCGGATGCGCCATCGGGTCAACGCCGCCGGTTTCGACCTGGTTCATCTGCGCGACCAGGTCCAAGATGCGCGACAAATCGACTGCCAGGCCGTTAGCCTCCTCTTCGCTGAGCGCAAGCCTCGCCAAATGGGCGATCTTTTCCACATCCGCACGATCCAGTGACATCGGTTGCCAGCACCCTCTTCGCAATGCGTTGATCTCGGAATCGCTTATGATATCCGGGCCGGGATCTGCTGGAAACCGCTACGCGCGTTCCGGCAACTTGCACTTCGCAAGCAGGAGAACTCCTTGCTCAACCCCCGAAGCGTTGCTAGATTACGCAACTTGGCGCCCGTAGACCCAACACCCCGCACAGGGTGACTACGCTACGGACAACCCTCGACATTTCCGTTACCGAACTAGCAGCCGATATGCTCTTCAGACGCATCCGCGGGATCTTTTCTAACGATCTCTCCATCGACCTCGGGACCGCCAACACGCTGATCTATTCCCGGGGCAAAGGCATCGTACTCAACGAGCCCTCCGTTGTGGCCATCCGGCAGAACCCCAGCCGGGGCGGCGCAAAGTCGGTCGCTGCGGTAGGCCTCGAGGCGAAACAGATGCTCGGCCGCACACCGGCCAATATCACTGCCATTCGGCCCATGAAAGAAGGCGTGATCGCCGATTTTACGGTCACCGAAAAGATGCTCCAATATTTCATCCACAAGGTGCACGAGAGCAGGATGATCCGCCCGAGCCCGCGGGTGCTGATCTGCGTCCCCTGCGGATCGACCCAGGTGGAGAGGCGAGCGATAAAGGAATCGGCCGCCGGTGCGGGAGCGCGCGAGGTCTATTTGATCGAAGAACCCATGTCGGCCGCGATCGGCGCGGGTCTTCCGGTAGACGAGCCGAGGGGCTCCATGGTGCTCGACATCGGCGGCGGGACCTCGGAGGTGGCCATCATATCCCTGAACGGCATCGTATACGCTAATTCGGTGCGCATCGGCGGCGACAAGTTCGACGAGGCCATCATTAACTACGTGCGGCGAAATTATGGCACTCTGATCGGAGAGTCTACCGCGGAGCGCATCAAGCAGGAGATCGGCTCCGCGTATCCCGGGAGCGAGGTCAAGGAGATCGAGGTCAAAGGGCGCAATCTAGCGGAAGGGGTGCCCCGCAGTTTCACCCTCAACAGCAACGAGATACTGGAAGCCATGCAGGAACCGCTGTCCGGGATCATCGGTGCCGTCAAGATCGCCTTGGAACAGACCCCGCCCGAACTGGGGGCCGACGTTGCGGACCGCGGTATCGTGATCACCGGGGGCGGCGCTCTGCTGCGCAACGTCGACCGCTTACTGCAAGAGGAAACCGGGCTACCGGTGATCCTCGCCGAGGATCCATTGACCTGTGTCGCACGCGGCGGCGGCCGAGCGCTAGAGTTGATCGACGAAAGGGGCGGCGATCTCTTCAGCCTGGAGTAGGTGTCCCTGGGCGGTGGCCGGGCAGTTGCGGCGGCCATCCCGCGCCGCAGCGAAACCCCGGGTGCCGTTAGCGCAACGGAGGTGGACTTCCGATCAAATTCCTTTTCGCACAAGGCCCGTCGATCAATACCCGGGTAGTGGTGGCGGCTCTGGTCTCCCTGATCTTTGTCGTGGTTGACCACCGCCACCACCACCTGGAGTCCGTGCGCTCTCTACTGGCCATCGCCATCTATCCACTGCAGTACGTCGCCGGCCTTCCGGTTGATGCAGGACGGACCCTGATCGCCAGCTTCGCAAGCCGGAGCGAGCTGGAGTCGCGGAGCGAGCGCCTGCATCGGGAGAACCTGCTGTTATTGGCTCGGCTGCAGAAAATGGAGGCGCTGGAAAGCGAAAACATGCGCCTGCGCGACCTCGTGGGGTCCTCGTTCAAGATCGGTGACCGAGTGTTGATCGCGGAACTCCTCTCGGTCGACCTGGACCCGTATAAGCAACAGGTGGTGATCAACAAAGGGGCGCTCAACGGTGCCTATCTTGGCCAACCAGTACTCGATGCGAACGCGGTCATGGGTCAGGTGGTCCGCGTAAACCCGTTCACCGCCACAGTCCTTATGATCACCGACGCCAGCCACGCGTTGCCGGTGCAGGTCAATCGGAACGGGCTGCGCACGATAGCTTTTGGCATGGGACAGATCAACCAGCTGGAACTCCCCCATCTGCCGAACAACGCGGATATCCGGGAAGGAGACCTGCTGGTTACCTCCGGGCTGGGAGGCAGTTTCCCACCCGGGTATCCGGTCGCCCGGGTTACCCGGGTCGCCCATGAACCGGGCGACCCTTTTGCCACTGTTATCGCCACCCCAAGCGCCCACCTGGAACGCACGCGTGAAGTGCTCTTGGTATGGACCCTGCAGCCGGGCACGGAAAGTGAGCTGGATGGCGAACTTCTTGCCGACCCTGAAGGCGACCTGGAAGCCACCGCTCCATGACGCTCGTGCAGCATCAAGGAGGTCTTACCGTCGGCGTCAGTTTCGTACTGGCATTGATCCTCGTCGTGCTCCCACTACCCGAGTGGGCGCAGCCATTGCGCCCGCCTTGGCCCGCCATGGTCCTGATCTACTGGTGCATCGCCCTACCCGATCGGGTCGGGGTCGGTGTCGGATGGACGATCGGGATCCTGCTCGACGTGCTCTCCGGCAGCCTCCTGGGACAGCACGCACTTGGTCTCTCCGTAGTCGCGTTCTTGGCCGTAAAGCTGCACCAACGGATCCGCCTGTTCCCGCTCTGGCAGCAGGCACTCACAGTGCTGGTCTTGTTGCTGGTCGATCGATTGCTGACGCTCTGGGTCGCCGGAGCTACGGGAGAGCCGGCCCCACCCCTGTGGTACTGGGTTCCACCATTGGTAGGAATGCTTCTCTGGCCCTGGCTGTTCATCGTCTTACGGGATATTCGGCGGCGTTTTCTGGTCAGATGAGACGGCACCGGTAAACAGTCGCCTCAGGAAAATTTTGTTCGAACCATGCTGCAATTCGCAATCAGAGACCACCTCCGGGAGAGCCGCCTGTTCCTCGGGCGGACCATCGTCGCGGGAAGCTTCGTGTTGCTGCTGGTGCTGGCGCTTTGCCTGAGGCTTGCCGATCTGCAAGTCCTGCAGCACGAACACTTCTCGACCCGGTCCCTGGACAACCGGGTCAAACTGCAGCCGCTGGCGCCCACGCGAGGTCTTATCTACGACCGCAACGGAGTGCTCCTGGCACAGAACCTCCCCTCCTACAGCCTTGAGATAACGCCGGAAGCGGTCAAGGATCTGGCATGGACGATAGAGGAGTTGAACAAGATCATCCCGATAGACGACATAGACCTGACACGGTTTGAACGACTCAAGCAGCAACGCCGACGTTTCGACAAGATACCGATTCGGGTTCGCCTGTCGGAAGAGGAAGTAGCCCGCTTTGCAGTCCACCGACATCGTTTTCCCGGGGTCGACATCGAAGCCAAACTGTTGCGCTCGTACCCGCTCGCGGAGAAGACCGCCCACGTGCTGGGTTATGTCGGTCGCATCAACGAGGATGAATTGCAGCGCATCGACACATCGAATTACAGCGCCACCAGCCACATCGGGAAAAACGGCGTGGAAAAGGCATACGAAGGCATCCTGCACGGCGAAGTGGGCCTGCAGCAAGTGGAGGTCAACGCCCAAGGCCGGGTCCTGCGCATCCTCGAAAGCCGAGCCCCGGTGCCGGGTAACGACCTGCGGTTGTTTCTCGATATCGGGCTCCAGGAAGAGGCAACCGCGGCCTTGGGCGATTACAATGGCGCAGTCGTCGCAATCGACCCGGGCACCGGGGGCGTCTTGGCGCTGGTCAGCAAGCCCGGGTTCGATCCCAATCTATTTGTCGAAGGTATCAATACCGCGGACTACACTGCGCTTAAGGAATCGCCGGACAAGCCGCTCTTCAACCGGGCGCTGCGCGGGCAATACCCACCAGGTTCGACCATCAAGCCCTTTATGGCGCTGGCAGGCCTAGAAGCCAACGTCCTGAATGCCGAACAAACGAAATACTGTCCGGGCTTCTATCAACTCCCCGGCCACACCCACAAATATCGCGACTGGAAGCGCGGAGGCCACGGACCGATGGACATGGTCGACGCGATCACGCAGTCTTGCGACGTGTATTTCTACGACCTGGCGCGAACCCTGGGTATCGACGGGATGCAGCGGTTTCTTTCGCGATTCGGCTTCGGTCGACGCACCGGGGTGGACCTGACCGGGGAACTCGGTGGCCTACTCCCCTCCCGGGAATGGAAACGCGCCCAACGCAACATGCCCTGGTTTCCGGGAGAAACCCTGATCGCCGGCATCGGGCAAGGCTACTTCTTGACCACCCCGCTGCAACTGGCGAGCGCCACCGCGACCCTCGCTGCGCGGGGCAAGCGCGTTCGCCCGCGAGTCGTGCGCTCGGTGATCTTCGCCGACGCGGAACAGCCCACAACATCCGGTGGGGAGTCTCTGCAACCGCCCGAAGTGGGCGACCGGACCTGGCAGCAGGTGGTTGCTGCCATGGTGAACGTGGTGGAAGGGACGCGCGGCACCGCGAAGCGGATCCGCAGCGACGACTACACGATCGCGGGAAAGACGGGTACGGCACAAGTATTCACGGTCAAGCAGGACGAAAAATACGACGAGGAGAATATTGATGAAAAGATGCGGGATCACGCCTTATTCGTCGCTTTTGCGCCGGTCGAGGAGCCCCGCATCGCAGTCGGCGTGGTGGTGGAAAACGGCGGCCACGGAAGTTCGGTAGCCGCACCGATCGCGAAGCGGGTCATGGACCGTTACCTCCTGGGCGCGAAATAGCTGTATGTCATTGCCCAATTCATTGAGCTCGCTCCAGCCCTCCAATCCGGCAAAACCGCCGGGGCTGCTCGCCCGGCTGCACCTCGACCTACCCCTGCTGACCGGGCTGGTTCTTCTCTGCGGCTACGGTCTGCTCGTTCTCTACAGCGCTGCCGACCAGGACCTGGATCAGGTGCGCCGGCAGGGATTGCGTCTCGGCCTGGCCTTTCTCGCCATGTTCGTTGTCGCTCAGGTCCCTCCCGGTCATCTGCGCCGCTGGTCGCCCTGGTTGTTCGGCGTATCCGTGCTCATGCTGCTCGCGGTGATCCTGTTCGGCGAGGTCGGCAAGGGCGCGCAGCGCTGGCTGGATCTCGGAATATTTCGTTTCCAACCGTCCGAACTCGCGAAACTGACAGTCCCCATGATGGTCGCCTGGTACTTCGCGGAAAACCCGATGCCACCCACCCTCCCGCGAGCCTTGATCGGCAGCGGATTGACCATCGTTCCGGTTCTCCTGATCGCCAAACAGCCGGATCTCGGTACTGCGCTTCTGGTCGCTTGCGCAGGAATATTCGTGCTCTTTCTTGCCGGCATCAGCTGGCGCTGGATCCTTTCGCTGGGCGTTGTGATATCAGCCCTGACACCCTTGATCTGGTACCTGATGCGACCCTATCAAAGGCAGCGGGTGCTCACCTTCCTCGACCCCGAACGGGATCCGCTCGGAGCCGGCTACCATATCATCCAGTCGAAGATCGCCGTAGGCTCGGGCGGTATCTACGGTAAAGGCTGGCTCAACGGGACCCAGTCGCATCTGGAGTTCCTACCGGAACGCACGACCGATTTTATTTTTGCCGTGCTGGCCGAAGAACTCGGGCTGACCGGCGTGATCCTTTTGCTCGGGATTTATCTATTCATCATAACGCGCGGCCTATTTATCGCCACCCAGGCGCAAGATGCCTTCAGCCGGCTGCTCGGAGGCGCGCTCACCCTGGTGTTCTCGGTTTATCTCATCGTCAACGTCGGCATGGTGACCGGGATCCTGCCGGTGGTTGGAGTGCCCCTACCGCTGGTGAGTTATGGCGGCACTTCGCTAGTGACCATCCTCGCAGGCTTCGGTATTCTGATGTCCCTACATACACACCGGAAACTGCTTCCAACCTGAGAATCTCTACGTGCGAAGACTATTAGCGCTTTGTTTTGCCATCCTGTTTACCCCCTGCTCCGGGTCGGCAGAGATTACACCAGAAGAGGCGGAGTTCGCCGCCGAGATGGCCAGCAAACACGGGTTCCAGGAAGCGGAAATCGCTGCGTTGCTGCGTGAGACCGCGTTTCGTAAAGACATCATTGCTGCGATCTCCAGGCCTGCAGAGGCCAAACCCTGGCACCAGTACCGACGGATCTTCGTCACCCCGGAGCGAGCGTCCGCAGGGGCGAGGTATTGGCGGGAAAACGCACAGTTGCTCGCTCAGGTCGCGGAGAACACCGGGGTCCCGCCGGAAATCATCGTCGCGATCATCGGGGTGGAGACGCGCTATGGCGGCTATACCGGCGGCTACCGAGTGTTGGACGCGCTCACCACGCTCGCCTTCGGCTACCCGAAAAGGTCGGCCTTCTTTCGCAGTGAGCTGGAGCATTTCTTGCTGCTGGCGCGCGAGGAAGGGTTCAAGCCCCTGGAGCCCAAGGGGTCCTACGCCGGTGCCATGGGGATGCCCCAGTTCATCCCCAGTAGTTATCGGCACTACGCGGTAGATTTGGACGGTGATGGGCGGCGCGATCTCTGGGAAAACCACGCAGACGTCATCGGCAGCGTAGCCAACTACTTCCTATCCCACGGTTGGCGCCCCGGCGAGCCGATCGTGAGCCGTGGTATCGGCGCGAACAGCAGCCATGCGGAATTCCTTCGGGCGGGGGTGAAGCCCAGTATCGCCTACCCCAGGTTGATGGAGGCGGGAATCCGCGCGCAAGAAGCCCCGCCGGCCGGGGCCCCGGTATCCTTGATCCGGCTCGACAATGGCACGGAGAACGAATATTGGCTCGGATTCGACAACTTCTATGTCATCACGCGCTACAATCACAGCAACCTATATGCCATGGCGGTTTACCAACTTAGCCGCGAGATCTTGCGCCTGCGCACGGCAGACCTATCCCCGGGTCCGCTACAGGAAGAGTGAAGAGGATGCGCACACCGATGACGCTAACGGGCCCTACGGTCGTTGCCGGCGCCTTGGTGACGCTCGCCATGTTCATCGCCGGCTGCAGTTCCTCGCCAAGCAGTGACGACGAATGGGCCGAACTTCGGGACTCAGGGCCGAAAGGCCCTGTCGATCTGAGCGCTGTACCCGACGCCGTTCCCAAGCAGGAACCGCGGAGCCGCTATGGCAACCCCAGTTCTTACCAAGTCTGGGGCAAGCACTATCAGGTGTTGCTTAGCAGCAAAGGTTACAAAGAGCGCGGGATCGCGTCCTGGTACGGGACCAAATTCCACGGTCGACGCACGAGTAGCGGCGAGGCCTATGACATGTATGCCATGACCGCGGCGCACAAAACACTTCCGCTACCGACCTATGCGCGGGTCACCAACCTGCAGAACGGTCGCAGCATCGTAGTCAAGATCAACGATCGCGGACCGTTTCATGACAACCGGCTGATCGATCTTTCCTATGCTGCAGCGAGCAAATTGGGGGTGGCCGCAGCAGGAACCGGACTGGTGGAGGTGCAGGCCCTGGATCCACGAAAGCCGCTCGCAACGTTCCCAACCGAGCCCGATGCACCACCCATCTCGCCCGCGATGTATGTCCAAGTCGGCGCCTTCGGCAGCCGTTACAACGCGGACCGGCTGCGCGAGCGGTTGCAAGAAAGTCTACACAGCGATATCCGGGTCCAGCCGGCGACCGCCGCCGGTGAGCCCGTATACCGAGTCCAGGTAGGCCCGCTTGCTTCCGTAGAAAAGACCGATGCCCTGACCGCGGACCTCGCCGAACAAGGGTTCACGGAACTCCACGTGGTCGTCGAGTAACCGCCGTATTCGGTCCCGGTAGCTCACCATTTGCCGCTCCTGGCGTTAGAATGGGACCTCGCGATTCGACCGGTCGGGTCATTCGCCCCGGAATATACCACCTGCAACGCGAGGAGAGCGCCCTGTGCGAACCCGTCAGATGCACAAGAATGTACTGCTCAGTTCACTTCTCGCCCTGCTGTCCGCCGCATATCTCGGGCTGGCGGGGGCGGCCGTCCCCACCCCCGCCCCTCCGGCAACCGAGAGCAGCGGTTATCTGCTGATCGAGATGAACAGCGGCACGGTCCTCGCGGAGCGCGACGCCACGGCCCGACTGGAACCGGCAAGCTTGACCAAGATCATGTCGGCGTACACCGTGTTCCGGGAACTCGAGGCTGGGCACATTCAACTCTCCGACCAGGTTGTGGTGAGCAAGAAGGCGTGGGAGACCCCGGGATCGCGGATGTTTATCGAAGTGAACACCGGGGTCAGCGTGGAGGACCTGCTCAAAGGAATGATCATCCAGTCCGGGAACGACGCCAGCGTGGCCCTTGCGGAACACGTGGCGGGCAGCGAAGAGACGTTCGCCGCGCTGATGAACGCCCATGCGCAACGCCTCGGCATGCAGGACACCCATTTCGTGAACAGCACCGGGTTGCCGCATCCCGAGCATTACACTACGGCGCGAGATATCGCTAAGGTTACCGAGGCCACGATTCGCGAGTTCCCGGAATTCTACGCCTGGTACGCCATCAAAGAATTCACCTACAACAAGATCAAACAACGCAACCGAAATCGGCTGTTGTGGCGGGATGATTCAATTGACGGGGTAAAGACCGGGCATACCGATGCGGCAGGTTATTGCCTGGTCGCTGCGGCCGAGCGGGGCGACATGCGCCTGCTCTCCGCGGTAATGGGAACCTCCAGCGAGCGAGCCCGAGAGCAGGAGACCCAAGCCCTACTGAACTACGGGTTCCGCTTCTTCCAGAGCCATAAGGTCTACGAGCCGGGCCAGAGTCTGGCGCGGGTTCGCGTCTGGAAGGGCGACACCAAGGAGTTGGGTCTCGGCATCGCCGATCCGGCCTATGTAACCCTGCCGCGCGGTCACTACGATGGACTCGAAGCGGTTGTCATGCTCGAACCGACCGTCATTGCGCCAGTCGCGGACGCAGAGGCACTCGGCTATCTGAGCTTCCGGATCGACGGTGAAGAGACCTCGCGCACGCCGCTAATCAGCCTGCGGGAGGTTGCCCTCGGCGGTCTCTGGCGCCGCACCGTCGATAGCGTGTTGCTCTGGTTCCAGTAAGCGTGACGACGATGTCGGACCTGGTCTATCTGAACGGCGATTTCTTGCCCAAAGAGCAGGCGACGGTTTCCGTTCTGGACCGTGGCTTCCTCTTCGGCGACGGGGTCTACGAGGTAATCCCCGTCTACGGCGGACATCTGTTCCGCCTGACCCAACACCTCGAGCGTCTGAGCCGCAGTCTGCGGTCGATCCGCATGGAAGACCCGCTTCCCCGAGAGCAGTGGCGCGCGGTTTTCAACCGTCTGCTCGCGCAAGCGGGACCCCTAGCAACCGATCGTGCAATCTACCTGCAGGTCACCCGCGGCGTAGCGGCGAAGCGGGATCACGGCTTTCCGGACCCTGTGAAGCCGACGGTTTTCGCCATGGCTTATGCCGCGCCCCAGCCGGCGCGGGAGCAGATCGAACAGGGGGCGGCGGTAATCACCCTGGAGGACATTCGCTGGAAATGCTGCGACATTAAGGCGATCACGCTGCTGGCGAACGTCCTGCTGCGTCAACAAGCTACCGATCAGGGCGCGGCGGAAGCACTTCTGGTGCGTGACGGGTTCGTCCACGAAGGCACCTCGAGCAACTTCTTCCTGGTCCACCAGGGGCAGATCGTCACGCCGCCCCACGGCCCCTACCTGTTGGCCGGCGTGACCCGGGATCTGGTGGTGGAGTTGGCGCGGGCTGACGCCCTGCGCATCATCGAGCGACCAGTGTCCAGCGCTATGCTGGCGGCCGCAGAAGAGCTCTGGATCACCAGTTCGACGCGCGAGCTGCTGCCGATCACCAGCTTGGATGGGGAGCCGGTAGGCACCGGGGAGCCGGGGCCCCTGTGGCGCCGGCTTTCCGGGTTGTTTTCCGACTATAAACAGCGGATCCGCGAAGCATACCCGGGCTGACCCTGAACCCAGCGGCCGCGCGAAAAGCGGCCTGCGGGAGACCGACTGCAAGAACGCAGGGTCCCTCTGCCACCCGATCAGGGGACGCACCGCGGCGGCGCGTCCGGTGTTGTTCGGCTTCGGCTCTCGTCCACGCATGACATTGGCCGACGAGATCTGCTGCCCGGCCGGGTAGGCGATCGCGCTCGGCACGGGTGGCGGATTCGCGTTACCATGAGTGCCCGTCGAGCACTGGACAGGCAGCACATGAGCGAACAACAACCGGCCACATTGTTGGAGTTTCCCTGCCGTTTCCCGATCAAGGTCTTCGGCCGGGCGGAGCCGGATTTCGATGCACTGGTGGTCACCCTGGTGCGCCAGCACGTGCCAGACATCCACGAGGCCGGGGTCACCACGCGAGTCAGCCGCGAAGCGAAATGGTGCTCGGTCACGGTCACGATCGAGGTCTCCAGCAAGCAGCAACTGGATGCGATCTACCGGACCCTGAGTGCCCACGAAAAGATCGTCATGGTCTTGTAGGAGGCATCAGGTGCGGCCGGGCACGGGCAACCAAGGCGAAGCATCCCGGGCGGGTGGTTGGCGTATCCGCCATCTCGGTTTTCAGGAATACCTGCCGATTTGGGAGCAGATGAAACGTTTTACCGAGCAGCGAGACAGCGCGACAGCGGACGAGCTCTGGCTGCTGCAACATCCGCCCGTATTCACCCTCGGCCAAGCCGGAAGGCGCGAACACCTACTGCACCCCGGGGGCATCCCGATCGTATGCAGCGATCGCGGCGGCCAGGTCACGTTCCACGGTCCAGGCCAACTGGTCGCTTATGTCCTGGTCGATCTGCGCCGCAGGGGATTGGGCATCCGCCGCCTGGTGCAGCACCTTGAGCAAAGCGTAATCCGCTTGCTCTCGGGATACGGTGTCCGCGGGGAACGCAGGAAGACGGCACCTGGGGTCTATGTGGCAGGCTCCAAGGTTGCTTCGCTGGGTCTGCGGGTACGCAAAGGCTGCTGCTACCATGGTCTCAGCATCAATGTCGACATGGACCTGGAACCCTTCCGCCGCATCAACCCCTGCGGCTTTCCCGGACTGCAGGTGACCCAGCTTGCCGACCTCGGCGCAGGTGTTACCCCCGACAGGGTTGCGTCCGACCTCGCCGATCTGCTGACCTGCGAGCTGGGATACGCCACGCTCATGCAATCAACCCACCCGATACGGCGATGAAGAAAATCGATTCACACAACGCCCCCTCCCGCCGCACCCCGGAAAGTCACAAACGCGGGTCGGCGAAGCTGGACCGCATCCCGATTAAGGTGTCGCCTGCGGCAACGGCACTGCGAAAGCCGGACTGGATCCGCGCCAAGGCGCCCGCTGGTGAATCCGTCGCACGCATCAAGAGGATCTTGCGTGACCGCAATCTGAGTTCGGTGTGCGAAGAGGCCCTGTGCCCGAATCTCGGCGAGTGCTTTGCCCACGGGACCGCCACCTTCATGATCATGGGTGACATCTGTACCCGGCGCTGTCCCTTCTGTGACGTAGCCCACGGTAAACCACAACCCCTAGATGCGGAGGAACCGGCCAATTTGGCGCAGGCGGTAAACGCCATGGGGCTGCGTTACGTGGTCATCACCTCGGTGGACCGGGATGATCTGCGTGACGGAGGCGCCGCACACTTCGCGGCCTGCATCCGCGCCGTGCGCTCGCTCGCTCCGCGCACCCAGATCGAGATCCTGGTGCCCGATTTCCGCGGGCGCATGGAGCAAGCTCTCGAGCGGCTCGGGCCGTCGGCTCCCGACGTCTTCAATCACAACCTGGAGACCGTGCCGCGACTCTATCGCGAGGCCCGCCCTGGCGCCGACTACGCCTGGTCTCTCCACTTGCTACAGAGGTTCAAGCAAGACCACCCGCAGACACCGACGAAATCCGGGCTGATGCTGGGTCTGGGGGAGACCCTGGAAGAGGTGGAACAGGTGCTGCGCGACTTGCGGGCCCACGCCTGCGAGATGGTCACCCTCGGACAATATCTCCAGCCGAGTGCGGCCCACCTCCCGGTGCGGCGCTTCGTCACTCCCGCGGAGTTCGCACAGCTCGAACGCAAAGCCAGAGTGATGGGCTTCTCGAGCGTCGCCAGCGGGCCGATGGTGCGTTCCTCCTACCACGCCGACCTGCAGGCGAAACCGGTTCTCGACTGATGCGGAGCACGCACGACGGCGAAAACCCTTCCGGAGGCGTGCGGAGCCGCCGTCAGGCGCGGTGAGCGGTATGGAGTGGGAGCTTACGCGACTGATGGAGGCCCTGCTGTTACCCCCGGGGAGCCTGTTGCTGGTGATTGCGACCGGGGCCTGGATCGGCAACCGCGCCGGGCGCGGCATGATATTCGCCGCACTCGCTGTGTTCTACCTGATCAGCACGCCCTACGTTGCGTCCCGGCTGCTCCAGGGTTTGCAGACCCACCCCGCCTTGTCGCCCGAACAGGCGCGCTCCAGCGCGTCGCAAGCCATCATCGTGCTCGGAGGCGGCCGTTACCCCAATGCCCCGGAATACGGGGGCGACACCCTGGGCCACGAGTTGTTGGAACGCGTGCGCTACGCCGCTTGGCTGCACCACCGGAGCGGCATCCCGATCATTCCGAGCGGCGGCGGCGAAGACGATGAGATCGCGGAGGCGGTGCTCATGCGCGAGGTCCTGGAACAGGAGTACGCAGCCGAGGTCCTGGCGATAGAGGCGGCGAGCCGAACCACCCGCGAGAATGCGCTGCTGACGAAGCACCTGCTGGAGAGCCATGGTGTCGGACGCGTCCTGCTGGTCACTCACAGCTGGCACATGCCTCGGGCCCTGCGCTCCTTCCGCACCGCCGGGGTAGACGCGGTCCCGGCTCCGACGATATTCTCCACGCTTCCCGAACACGGGCTCCGCGACTGGTTGCCCTCTGCGCAAGCAGCCGCCGGAAGCTCCGTCGCCTTGCACGAACTGCTGGGTATGCTCTGGTATCGATTCCGCAACTAGGGCCTATTGCCGACCCGAACCCTTCACGAACCAGGCGTGCCGGCGATATCGTAGCGCTCCATCAAGTAACAAAGACAGTCCTGGCGAATCACTGAGACGTCGGTGGTCAGCATCGAGGGCATCACCGGCACCCGCACCCGCAATTCGCCGTCTTCGCGGACGAAAAACCGATCGGTAACATCGCACCCGTTCTCGTCCTTTACCTCCAGACCAACACCCTCCGGCTGCTCCGCCCTCAGCCAGCCGAGCGTTGTACCGCGCGGCAGCTCGCGGAAATTCATCCGGTCCAGATCCCCGCCGAAACGCAGATCATACGGCTGCGCGCCGAAGCCGAAATCCACCTCGGGCCGCACCTTCACCTGAGCCACGGTGTGAAACAGGTCAATATCGTGCTCCGCTACCGGCTGGATGCTGTGCTCGGCCAGGTGCAGACAGGCGACGAGATAATCCCGCGCATGCTCCACCCCGTGGGACTGTCCTACCTTGCCGCACTCCAAGGTAACCGCCGGACAATGCGGCGCCAACGCCATCGACTGTACGCCTCGAGGACGCAGGAAATACACCACGGTGCGGCTGAACAAGGTCGCTAGATGCAGGAAGCGATGATCGATCCGGTTCACGCAGGCGTAGTGGGGATTGATGCCGGTGTTATTGTGGATGTCGACACTGGCGAAGACGCCCCGCGCCGCCATGCGCTCCACGACCCGGGCCATCAGCGCATGTTCCGGCGTGTCCTCGTCCGTCTCGCAACCGGGCCAAACCCGATTGTAGTCAGGCTGCCCGTGCAGCCGGCGCACCCGGCGCGCGGCTGCAGCCACGTTACCGATAAACAGGCTCAGCGCACGCGGCAATTCCCGCTCACGGTACTGCCGCAAGACCACGCGCAGCGCCTCCCAGCCGACGGTTTCATTGCCGTGCAACAGGACGGATACCATCAACGCGGGTTGCCGCCGTCCCGGCAAATGAATCAGCGCCGGCCCACCCAGAGCGGCGAGCAGTTGGTGAGCCTCCAGGTCCAGGATGCCCGGAGGCAGTTGTTCGAGTTCCTGCAACACCAAAAACATCATTCCACTTCGTGGCTTCCGCGGAAAGCGGCCATTAGCCGACCTGCCAGGTATGAACCGGCGCACCGCCCGCTTGGTTTGCCAGGTAGGCCAGGGTCAGGTCTTCCATGTCCGCGCCGTAGCGCTCGACGAAGGCCCGCTGCCAGACGGCCCCGTTTTGGCCGCTGGCGACCCGTGCGCCGACGATCTCCAACCAATGCTCCGCTTCTTGCGCATCGATGCCAAGTGCGAGCAACCCGTCGCGCGCCAGGGGAAGCAGGATGTCACTGATCACCCGCCGCACCCCCATCATGCGTCCGTTGAGCCAGAAGATCTGCGCGTCCAGCCCGTCGCGAGCGGCCGCATAGAAATTACTGTGCGCCCGTTCAAACGGCATCAGCCTCTCCACCGGCTCCGGCTGCCGGGCCAACGAAACGACGCAACCGTAATACATGGCCGCGTTGGCGATCATGTCGGCGACACTGGGGCCCGCGGAAACCACGCGGTGCTCGATGCGTAGATGCGGCGCGCCATCCGGATCGAATCCGATCAGCGGTCGGTTCCAGCGCCAGATGGTACCGTTGTGCAGACGCAGATGAGCCAAGTTTTCCGTGGGCTCGTCCATCAGGCGGGGCAACAAGATCGGAAAGCGATTCAGATTCGCCGTAAAGCACTCCATTACGGAGCGATCCACATAGCGTATACCGAGCGTTACCCGTTTGCTAAGATCGCTCGCCCCTACGGCAACCGCTTGTTCGAACAATGGGATCCGGGTCTCGGCCCACAGGTCCCTGCCGAAAAGAAAAGGCGAGTTCGCCCCCAGGGCGACCATCGGGGCCGACAAAATCTTCGACGCGTTGTAGTAGCCGGGTCCGGCGGCGGCATCGACCTTGATGTGGATCTGGAACGAAGTCGCTGCGGCCTCGAGCATGACGTCCGAATGCTCGATCTGCAAGCGGTCCCTGCCCTTGATCTCGAAGCGCAGCGGACGTCCCTGACGCAAGCGGAACACCTGCTCGTTGAGGGCCCGGTAGCGCTGCATGGGTGACATGTTGGCAAGGGTGAAATCCTCGACGCGCGCAGTGGGGAGGATCCCGATGGTCGCCAGAGAGGCACCATACTCGGCGGCGACCCGTTGACAGCCTCCGAGGGTCTCCTTCAACTCTTCGGCCATGGCGGAGAGGGGCTGCCCCGTCAAGATCACTGGACTGCTGTTGATCTCGACGTTGAATGTGGCAAGTTCGGGGACCACCAGAGGACTGTTCAAGCGGTCGAGAAACCACTCGTTGACGTTCGCAGGTCGGGTCGCGCTGTCCACTAACCAGGCTTCCACCTCGAAGCCGCCAACGGGCGGTCCCAGAGCGAAGCGTCCTTCGTCAAACCATCGTTCTAGGAGGGCCGTCTCGCGCTGCAATCGAGCGCGGAATTCCACGAAATCGCGCTCTTCGAAATGACTGCCTGCGATTTCTTGACCCATGACAGCACTCAAACCCCACGCGTCGCCGGTAAGTTTCCACTTCGCAGCAATTGCTCCACCTGGGCCAGCCGCTGCGGGGTACCCACATCCGTCCAGCAGCCATGATAATGCTCGCCACTCACTTGCCCGCAGGCGACAGCGGCACGCAGCAGCGGCGCCAGGGGAAAGGCGCCCGGTTGGCTCTGGGCGAACAACTGGCGGGTGTACACGCCGATTCCGCTGAAGGTGAGAGGGTCATGCCCAACACTGCACACCGAGACTCCCCGCAGAACGAAATCGCCCCCCGGGTGATGCTCCGGGTTGTCGACCAGGATCAGATGCGCTGACCTCCCGGGCTCGAGTCTCGCTGCCGCAAAATCATAGTCGGTCCAAATATCACCATTGATCACCAGGAAGGGCCCCTCTCCGAGCAGAGGCAGGGCGCGGTAGATCCCGCCACCCGTCTCCAATGCCCGTTCCTCCGGAGAATAGCAGATCTGCAAAGCGAAACGCGCACCGCTGCCGAGGGCCCGCTCGATCTGCGAACCCAGGTGGGCATGGTTGATCACCACGCGTCGAAAACCCGCCCGGGCTAGGGCCTCGAGATGATACTCGATGAGCGGCTTGCCGCCGACCGGAAGCAGGGGTTTGGGCAGGCGATCGGTGAGCGGCCGCATGCGTTCTCCACGGCCCGCCGCTAGGATCATCGCAGTTCGGATACTCGGGGGCTTCATGTCTTGGGGCGATTGAGCGGTGGCTTCTGCGGCAAGACCGTGACGGATCGTCGCTCCGAATCTGCGATATCGGTGATTGCATCCCTGTAGCACCGACCCAACCTAAAAAGTGGAGTATCGGTAGATACGTCCTTGTAGCCCTGATCCAGTCCGCCCATCGGGGGCGGTCGTTCAGCGGGATGGCGATTCGCGGGATCGCCATCTTGTTCCGCTTCACCCAGGGCGGTCTTTCGCCAGGTTTCCTTGGTCCACCGGACCAAGGAAACCTGGCTCACCCCTTCATGGAATCAAAGAATTCGTGATTCGTCTTGGTAGCTTTGAGTTTGTCGTACAGGAACTCCATCGCCGCAAGTTCGTCCATGGGATGAAGAATCTTCCGCAGGATCCAGACCTTTTGCAGCTCCGATGGATCCATCAGCCGCTCCTCGCGGCGGGTTCCGGAACGGTTAATATTGATTGACGGGAAGATGCGCTTTTCCGCGATTCGGCGATCCAGATGGACCTCCATGTTGCCAGTACCCTTGAATTCCTCGTAGATGACATCGTCCATTCGGGAACCCGTATCGATCAGCGCAGTGGCGATAATGGTGAGGCTCCCACCCTCCTCGACGTTGCGCGCAGCACCGAAAAAACGCTTCGGCCGCTGCAGTGCATTGGCGTCCACACCGCCGGTCAGCACCTTACCGGAGGAAGGGATCACGGTGTTGTAAGCGCGTGCCAGGCGCGTGATCGAATCGAGTAGGATGACGACGTCACGCTTGTGCTCGACCAGCCGCTTTGCCTTTTCGATCACCATCTCCGCCACCTGCACATGCCGCGAAGCCGGCTCGTCGAAGGTGCTCGACACCACCTCTCCGCGCACCGAGCGCAACATCTCGGTCACCTCTTCCGGCCGTTCGTCGATCAACAGCACAATGAGGTAGCATTCCGGATGATTGTGAGCGATCGACTGGGCGATATTCTGCAGCATCATCGTTTTACCCGCCTTCGGCGGTGAGACGATCAACCCGCGTTGGCCCTTCCCGATTGGCGCGACCAGCTCGATGGTGCGTGCGGTGATGTCCTCGGTACTGCCATTGCCGAGTTCCAGACTGAACTTACGATTGGCGAACAGGGGGGTGAAATTCTCGAACAGGATCTTATTCTTCGCGTTCTCCGGCCGGTCGTAATTGATCTCATTGACCTTGAGAAGAGCGAAATACCGTTCGCCGTCCTTCGGGGGTCTGATCTTCCCCGCAATCGTGTCCCCCGTACGCAGGTTGAAGCGTCGAATCTGACTAGGGGAGACGTAGATGTCGTCCGGCCCGGCCAGGTAGGAACTATCGGCCGAGCGCAGAAACCCGAAGCCGTCCTGCAGGATCTCCAGAACACCATCGCCATAAATGTCCTCGCCGTTTTTTGCATGCGCTTTGAGGATGGCGAAGATCAGATCCTGTTTGCGAGAACGGGCTAGGCCTTCGATTCTCATTGACTCCGCCAGTGCCACAAGCTCAGCTACCGGCATCTTCTTGAGCTCAGTCAGATTCATGGTGGTTTACGTATTTCGTTCTCTTCTGGGGTTGGTGAATGTTGCGGCCGCCGCGGCGGCCGCCGTCTCACCGGAGGGGTGGTTGTTAGGAAATTAGAATGCGATATCGTTTAGAGAGACGCTCTCTGGCGCTTGAGACTTCGTTTTGCTGTTTCCGCCGCCCAACGTCTGTCACGAACGCGGGGGCCGTCGTTCATCAGAGATTTCCGTCCAAAAACGCAACCAGCTGCGATTTGGACACGGCCCCGACTTTTATGGCTTCCACCTCACCGTCCTTGAACAACATCAGAGTGGGTATGCCTCGTATACCGTAGCGCGGCGGAACGTTCGGGTTCTCGTCAATGTTGAGCTTGGCGATCTTGAGCTTACCCGTATACTCACCGGCAATCTCATCGAGAACCGGCGCGATCATCTTGCACGGTCCGCACCAATCAGC
>JAHEIA010000215.1 GCA_024639625.1 Chromatiales bacterium | reverse complement strand
GGTTGCTGTTCACCAGCATGTCCAGGTTGAGCATCATCAGCCAATGTTGCCCCTGCTGGTCCTCCACCAGGGCGATGCGGCACGGCATGTAACTGGCGAAGATCGGGTTGTACATCACCATGGTGCGGGCGTCCATGGGGTTGCAGAACTGGAAGATCGAGAGGTAGGGTGACTTTTCGCCGCGCGCCTCCAACTCCTTCGAGACATACTGCTGGGCGACCAGCTTCATGTTTAGCTCGATCGCCTTCGACATCATGGCGTCGATGGCATCCTCGATGCTGACCCCGTCGCGCAATTTCATCTGGGCGACGGTTTGGCTGATATCGGTGATTTGCAGACCGCGTGTGGCGGTCTGTTCTTGCGTCGGCTCGACCTTCTCCTGCGGCGCAGGTGCGGGGGTGCTCATCGCTACGCGGGTCGGCTCGGCCTGGGCGGCAGCGTATCTTTCGTCGTCCAGGGTGGCCAGGAAGGCGGTGATATTCACCAGCTCGTCGTCGCCCAGGTCGTCGAACGAATCGTCTTCCGGATCGTCGTCGTGGACGCGCACTCGCCCCTGGAACATCTTGATGGTCTGGAAGACATACGCGGAGTGCTGGCCCGCCAGCGGCGGGATGTTCTTTTCCGGTTTGCCGGAGCCGTCCTTCCGATGGCAGGTCTTGCATTCGTCGAGGTAGTATTCCTCCCCCGCCGGGGCGTCGCCGGTGACCTGCCGCACGTTGAACATGGCTTCCGCCGGTAGTTCGAGCTGGGCAAGGTAGGCGGCGACGTCCTCGATATCGTTGTCGCTCATCTCGTCCAGCCCCGAGGTGACCACCATGGTTGGGCTGACACGCGCGCCGCTTTGATACTCTTTGATCGCTTTGACCAGGTAATCTTGCGGCATCCCGGCGAGGCGTGGTGACAGGCGGCCGGGCGTCCCTTGGGCGTATTGCCCGTGACAGAGGGCGCACGCCCGGTTGATGCGCTCGCCGTTCTGCAGGTCGGCGGCCTGAACCCCCCAGCCGGTCGCCAATAGCACCAGGACAAGAATGAGCTTTCTCATTTACTATCTCCTTAACTTGATCGTTTCTTCGTTTCAGGGGCCTCCGTGCTCCAGGTTTGGAATATGCCTTCCGGCCGGTGCAGGCTAGACAACCTGAGGCGCGGAATCAAGCAGCGGCCCCCGGCGTCGGGCAGCAGCCAGGTTTGGCTCCCGTTTTTCGACTCATCCGAGGGTGCATCAGCTCGTGGTGACGGCCCTGAGGAGGGCGCAGTGGGAAAAACAATCATAGGGCCTTGGCAGCCGGTTCGGGGGGCGCGGATCCACCATTCGTCGCTGGTACTGTTCCTGTTGCTGCTTACCGCGGGTTGTGCGTCCCTGGGTGTAAAGGAGACGCCTCTGGTCACCCTGGTCGATTTTGCACTGCAGGAGGCAACTCTGTTTGAGCAGCGTTACCGGATTCGCTTACGGGTTCGAAATCCCAATGCGTCCGAGTTGCGGATCGCCGGAATCCGCTATGCGATCGAGATCAACGGCCAGGAGTTCATCGATGGCGTCGGGGCGAGCGAGGCGACGGTGCCCGGCTACGGGGAGACCGTGGTGGAAGTGACCGGCATCAGTACCCTGTTCGGCCTGCTGCGCCAGTTGCAAGAACTGCGCTCGGAAAGGCGAACGTTGGACTACCGAGTAACAGGTGCCCTGCAGCTCGAGGATGTTCTGAGCCGGATCCCGTTTTCCTCGGCGGGCAGCATTGAGCTGCCGCCGCAGGCCAGCGGAACCTGATCGCGCAGGATGCAAGCGGAATCGGTCCGGAACCCGAACAGGTCCTAGCGCAAGGCGAGCACTCGGTGCGCATTGCAGGTGGTTCGAGCAGCAACTTCTTCGGGGTCCTCGCCGCGTGCCGCCGCTAGGGCGCGCAGACACTCGGGCAGGTATTCCGGGCTGTTGCGTTCGCCCCGGTGGGACGCCACCGTCATGTCAGGAGCATCGGTTTCCAGCACCAAGGCGTCTATTGGCAGGGCCTGCCCCAGTTTGCGCAGCCGGGTCGACCGCTGGTAGGTCAGCATGCCGCCGAAACCCAGCTTGAAGCCCAGGTCCAGATAGCGCCCCGCCTGCTCGAGACTTCCGTTGAAGGCATGCGCGATCCCACCGACCACCCGGATGCGGCGCAGTGTGTCCAACACCTGATCATGCGCTTTGCGTACGTGCAGCAGCACCGGCAGGGCGTGCAGCCGCGCTACTTCCAATTGTGCCTCGAACCAGCGCTGCTGGGTCGTTCTGTCTAAGTCATGGATGTAGTAGTCGAGTCCGATCTCGCCAATGGCGATCGGTTTCGTATCCTTCGCCAACTGCTCAAGTTGCGTCAAGTGGGCCGTTCGATGCCGGCCGATGAAGACGGGGTGCATGCCTAACGCGGGGTAGAGGTCCGCGTGGGCGGCGCAAAGCTCGAGCAACCCGGGCCAGCCGCCGGCGGCGATCCCCGGAACAACGATCCCGCATACCCCGTTGCGACGCGAGCGGGCCAGCACAGCGCTGCGGTCCGCATCGAACTGGGGCAGATCGAGATGACAATGGGTGTCGATGAGTTCCATAGCCTGGGTCCAGTGTAACTTTGTACGTTTTCTTGCCGCAAACACGGCAGCTGCAACGCGTTGCCCGCGTTGTCATAGGTATTCGGCGGGAAAGCCCCTACACCATCTGTCTGCGCCATGGGAAGGGCTGACCCGGAGGCCGGCCAGCCCTTCCGGGCAGCCGTAGCCTCAGCGGATCAGCACCCGGGTGCCGAGGACCACCCAGGGGATCAGCTGATCCATCTGCTCGTTGGTCAGGGCGATGCAACCATTGGTCCAGTTGAAGCGCGCGTGGAACGCGGGGTCTCCCGCCCCGACGCCGTGGATGCCGATCTGGCCGCCGAGGGGTGTGTCTTGCGGCGGCAGCTCGCCCCGGGAATGTGCGTCGCGGATTCGGTGCCAGTCGCGGCGACCGATCAAACCCGCCGCGAGGGCCCGTTCCGCATGCGGAAGATCGGGATAATCGAGCCCGAGGAAGCCGTGGAAGCGGCTGTCTGGTTTGATCCAGGCGATGCGGAATTCACCTAGCGGGGTCATATTGTCGCCTCGGCGCTTATTCGAGGTGGCGCCGAAGCGGCCGATGGAGATCTCGCTGAAGTTCAGCTGTATTTTATCTCCTTGCAGAAGCGTGAGGGTAAGTGCCGCGGTATCCACCAGGATCCTGCTCTTAGGCGTGGCTGCGTCCTCGGCAGCGGAGGCCGGTGGCAGAAAAGCGGCTGCCAGGATCAGCATGGCTAGGATATTCATGAGAATCGATCGCATGGACGCTCCGAAGATTCTCTATACTTCTAAATAGCGCTGCGGAGTGTGGCGGTGGCCGGCTCAGGGGTGCCGGAAGCGGGGTAGGATGCGTGATGGAGACCTTCGATAGTAACCATATTGCTGCAACCCGGTATTGGAAGTCGCTTCCCGACGGCAGGGTAGAGTGCGATCTGTGTCCGCGCTATTGCAAGTTGCGCGAGGGCCAACGAGGCCTCTGCTTCGTGCGCGCCAACCAGCGGGGCAAGATCGTGCTTACCACCTACGGGCGGTCGAGCGGGTTCTGCGTAGACCCGATCGAAAAGAAGCCTTTGAACCACTTCCTGCCCGGCAGCCCGATTCTCTCGTTTGGCACCGCCGGGTGCAACCTCGCATGCAAGTTCTGTCAGAACTGGGATATCAGTAAATCCCGCGAGACAGACACCCTGGCGGACGAGGCGTCGCCCGGCACCATTGCCCGGGCGGCCCTGGCCCTGGGCTGCCGCAGCGTGGCTTACACCTACAACGACCCGGTGATCTTCCACGAGTATGCGATCGACGTCGCGCAGGCCTGCCATGAGCAGGGCATCCTCTCGGTCGCGGTTACCGCGGGTTACGTCTGCCCCGAGCCAAGGGCCGAATTCTATCGCTACATGGACGCGGCGAACGTCGATCTCAAGGCCTTTACCGAGGCCTTTTATCACAAGCTGACCGGCGGTCACCTGGAGCCGGTCCTCGACACCCTACGCTATCTCAAACACGAGACCGGCGTCTGGATCGAGCTGACCACGCTGCTGATCCCCGGCGAAAACGACTCGGAGGGGGAGCTTCAGGAGATGACGGCATGGGTGGTGGAAACCTTGGGGCCTGACGTACCCATGCACTTCACCGCCTTTCATCCGGATTGGAAGATGCGTGATCGGCCAGCTACACCCGCGGCGACGCTCTCTCGGGCGCGCCGCATCGCCTTAGCGAACGGCGTTCGGTTTGCATATACTGGGAACGTCTATGATGAGGAAGGCGGGAGTACCTATTGCCATCATTGCGGCAGCAAGCTGATCGGAAGAGATTGGTACGTGCTCACCGAATGGAACCTCGGCGCCGACGCCAAGTGCCCGGATTGCGGGACGGTCTGTGCCGGAAGATTCGAATCCGTACCCGGCACCTGGGGTGCCCGGCGGCAAGCGGTGAGACTACGGGATTTCGCCGTCTGAGCCCCTAGGTTCTGTGCCGCACCGGTTTTTTTTAGAACTTTTTCGATTGCTGGTATAGCCAGGAGTTAGGGAATGGAACGATCCGAAGAAAGTTCATTAGCAGCACCCCGGTCGGCACGCACAGGTTGGGTCACCCGGGGTTCGGGCACGCCGACGAGACGGGATTCGAAGCGCTCCAGCGCCCTCGATCAGTCTACGCTGCGCCGCATGCTGAGTTCCCTGGGCGATCCGCCCATCCAGCTGGAACTATGGGATGGAGCCAAAGTAGCGCCCGAGCAGGTGCCGGTACAGGCGGGCCTGCTGATTCACGATCGTGGGGCACTGCTCAAGTTGGCCGCCCACCCGGAGTTTCAATTCGGCGAGATGTACAGCAGCGGACGCATCGAGGTGGTCGGTGACCTGTTGCGCTTCCTTGAACTCGTCTACCAGTCTCTGAAGCGCTGTTCGGCGTCCGGCATCCCGAATCGGATCGCGAACCGTATCTATCGTTCGCGCCGCAACACGGTGAGCCGCGCGCGCGACAACATCCATCACCACTACGATATCGGTAACGACTTCTACCGGCTCTGGCTGGATCGCCAGATGGTCTATACGTGCGCCTATTTTCCACGGCCGGACGTCAGTCTCGAGCAAGCGCAAACCGCCAAGATGGATCACGTGGCGAGGAAGCTCTGGCTGCAGCCGGGGGAAAGGGTGGTGGAGGCCGGTTGTGGCTGGGGCGCGCTCGCTTTGCACCTGGCCCGGCACTATGGGGTCAAGGTGCTAGCGTTCAACATCTCACGTGAGCAGCTCGCGTACGCCCGGGAGCGCGCGCGGAGCGAAGGCTTGGCCTCCCAGGTAGAGTTCGTCGAAGGGGATTACCGGGAGATCCGCGGAGAATTTGACGCCTTCGTTTCGGTAGGCATGCTGGAGCACGTGGGTACCAAGCATTACCATGAGCTGGGAGAAGTGGTCCAGCGTAGCCTGACCGAGAATGGCCGCGGGTTGATACACTCCATCGGCCGTGACCATCCGGGGACCCTCAACAGCTGGATCGGCCGGCGCATCTTCCCGGGGGCGCACCCGCCCAGCCTGAGCGAGATGAGCCTGATCTTCGAACCCTTCGGGTTTTCCGTGCTCGATGTGGAGAACCTGCGCCTGCATTATGCGCGCACCCTGGAGCACTGGCTGGAGCGCTATAAGGCGCGAGAAGAACAGGTAAACGAGATGTTCGACCAGGAGTTCGTTCGCGCCTGGCGTTTGTATCTGGCGGGCTCCATCGCCGCGTTTCGCATAGGCACCATGCAGCTGTTCCAAGTGTTGTTCACCCGCTCGGGTTGCAACCAGATCCCCTGGACCAGGGAGCACCTGTATCGGGATTGACGGATGCCGCCGGCTCCAAGGCGATCGACTTCAGCAGTCGCTGGTGGAGCGGGCTGCGCGGAGCATACCGACGGTT
>JAHEIA010000214.1 GCA_024639625.1 Chromatiales bacterium | reverse complement strand
GGTTTGCTCACCGGTGTTCAATACCCAGTGCTCGGATTCGGCGTAGAGGTCATCGACCACCGAATCTTCGTGTACTTGCCGCTCTTCGCTCAACGCGATCACTCCCGTGTACCCAGAGGATAGTTCTCTCCCGCCGAGGATACGGCGGTTACCTGCAGAGCTAGTCAGTATATTAGGGTTTTCTCATTCTACCATTGCGATTTATCAATATACTGCGAGGTTACCCGGCGAAAAACACCAAAAGAAAAGGGGGGACATCCCCCCCCTTCCATGCTTTCTTTCCCCTGACTGGACGGCGCCTATTTCTTGTGGCGCTCCGCGTCCCGCTTCACGAGCTGGCTGACCTTATACCCCAGAAAGCCGATGATCACTACAGCACCGACTACCGTCAGAATCGATCCCCACAATACAGCGTCATTCATCGCTTCCCCCTTCTGCCGGTCCCGGTCGCGGCCCGCCTAACGGCGGTCCGCGGGGGATTCGTTCGACATTCAACCCAATCAGGAGCAGTTACCTACTGCCCACCACCCAGAGAGTGCACCAGCACCGCAAGCTTCTTGATCTCGTCCTCGGAGAGCAAGGCTTGGAAGCTGGGCATCACAGCCTCCCGCGTCATCGGGTTCGACGGATCGTTCACGCCATACTGGATGGTGTACTTCGCGCTCTCGACGCCACCCGGCTCGAAACGCCAGATCGCATCGGTAAGGTTTGCCGAACCCAGCATCTGCATGCCCTTGCCGTCCATGCCGTGGCAGGCGACACAGCCCTTCTGCGTGAACAAGGCCTGGCCTGCCGGGTCTTGCTTGCCTTCGCTCAAGGCGACCACGTAATTGGCCAGGGCATCCACCTCGTCCGGCTGCAGGATCGCGGCGTGGGCGGTCATCACCCCTTGACGGCCGTTGGTGATGGATTCGACGATGGTTTCGATGTTCCCGCCATACAGCCAGTCATCATCCGCCAGCACGGGGAAATCTACGTTGCCTTGTCCGCCCGAACCATGGCAGGCCGCGCACTTGTCGCCGAATAGCACCCGCGCGGAGGCCTTTGTATAGGTGGTCAGGTCGGGATCCGCCAGGATCTGAGCCGCCGACATCCCCGTAATCTTCTCCTCGTACTGGGCTCGGATCGCCTCTACCTCCGCGATTCCCGCGGAATACTCCTGCATCTGCGTCCATCCGGTGACGCCCTTACTGTAGTCGCTGAGGGTCGGCCACATGGGGTAGATGACGCCATAGGCTATAAACCAGATCAGCGACGCCCAAAGGGCGATCATCCACCAGCGCGGGGGCGGATTCTCCAGCTCCCGCAGATTGTCGTCCCAAAAATGCCCGGTATTGTTTTCGCCCGGGAATGGATTATTTTCCGCCATTGTCTTCTCCGCTCTCAATTCGGTCTTCGTCCAATGGGATGAAGCGTTTCGATTCCAGCTTCTCCCGGTTCTTCGGACGCAGTGCGTAGACGTAAAGGCCCACCATAAGGAGGAAGATGACCACGGTGAGGATGGTGCCCACCCAATCCGTGACCGTCATTGCCCCCCAGTCGGTGGAGAAATATTCCTTCAGGCTACTCACGGTAGGCCACGTTGTCGTCCAACCTCACCATGGTACCCAACACCTGGAGATAGGCCACCAGGGCATCCATTTCTGTCCGGCCTTGCACCAGTTCGCCCGCGTCGGCGATATCTTGGTCGGTATAGGGCACGCCGATCGCACGCAACCCGCGCATGTGAGTCTGGATGCTGGCCGCATCGACGGTGGCATCATCCAGCCAAGGGTAGTTGGGCATCACGGACTCGGGCACCACGGATCGCGGAGCACGCAGGTGCTTGCGTTGCCAATCATCTGAATACTTGCCGCCCACGCGCGCGATGTCCGGTCCGGTTCGCTTCGAACCCCATTGGAATGGATGGTCGAACATCGACTCGGACGCCAAGGAGTAATGCCCGTAGCGCTCCTTCTCGTCGCGGAAAGGCCGGATCATCTGCGAGTGGCATAGGTAGCATCCTTCCCGCTGATAGATGTCACGGCCGGCCAGTTCGAGCCCATTGTAGGGTCGAATGCCGTCGCCCGCTTTCCATTCGCTGATCGGCTTGCGCTCAGCGGCCGGCACGTCGTGCTGCCAGACGATCTCGGGAAACTTGTTGTACTCCATCGTCGAGGGGATCGTGAACAAGGGCACGATCTCTACGATGCCACCTACCGAGAGCGCAACCGCCAACACGATGAGCAAACCCCAGACGTTTTTTTCCATGCGCTCCTGTACGCCCACGGATCCATTATTACTTGCCATGAGTAGTTCCCCCCTCGATTAGGCGCTAGCCGTGGCAGTGCGGGCAGACCGCAGGCTACCGTCGGATACGGATTTGAGCACCGTCATAATCACGTTGACGAGCATGATCACCGCACCCAGCAGGAAGATCGCACCACCGACCGAGCGCATCGCGTAGTAAGGATGCATCGCCTCGACCGACTCGGCGAAGGTGTAGGCAAGCGTTCCGTATTCGTCGTAGGCCCGCCACATCAGGCCCTGCATGATGCCGGAGACCCACATCGCAACGATATAGATTACCGTGCCGATGGTCGCGGTCCAGAAATGGATGTTGACCAATTTCACGGAAAAGATCTCGGTGTGGAAGATGCGAGGGATCATGTGGTAGATGGCGCCCACTGCGACCAGCGCAACCCAACCCAGGGCCCCCGAGTGCACGTGGCCAATGGTCCAGTCGGTGTAGTGCGAAAGCGCATTCACAGTCTTAATCGACATCACGGGGCCTTCGAAGGTCGACATCGCATAGAAGGCCAGCGACATGATGAGGAAACGCAGCACATAGTCGGTGCGCAGCTTATCCCAGGCGCCCGACAGGGTCATCATACCGTTCACGGCTCCGCCCCAGGAGGGGATGATCATCGCCAAGGAGACCGCGGCGCCCAGGGAACCGGTCCAATCTGGCAGCGCGGTGTATTGCAAGTGGTGTGCACCCAACCAAACGTAACCGAACATCAGGGCCCAGAAGTGGATCACCGACAGACGATAGGAGTAGACCGGGCGGTTGGCCTGTTTCGGCACAAAGTAGTACATGATGCCGAGGAATCCGGCGGTCAGATAAAAGCCCACTGCGTTGTGGCCCCACCACCACTGGATCATGGCGTCCTGCACGCTGGCAAAAATCGAGTAGGATTTGAAGAGACCGACCGGGATCGCCAGGCTGTTCACTACGTGCAGGTAGGTGATCATCACCATCATGCCGAGGAAAAACCAGTTGGAAACATAGATGTGGGAGGTCTTACGATTGGCGATGGTCATCACGAAATTGAAGAAGTACGACAACCAGACGACTGCGATCGCGATGTCGATCGGCCACTCTAGCTCGGCATACTCTTTGCCCTGCGTGATGCCCAGCGGCAGGGTGAGCACCGCAGAAACAATGATCAGATTCCAACCCCAGAAGGTGAACCAGGCCATTTTGTCGCTCCACAGACGCACACCGCAGGTGCGTTGTACGCTATAGAACGCGGTCGCCATCAGCACGCACCCGCCAAAGGCGAAGATCACGGCGTTGGTGTGCAACGGACGCAGGCGTCCGAAACTGAGGTACGGGCTATCGAAGTTCAAAAACGGCCATGCCAGCTCGGATGCGATGTAGACCCCTACCAATGCTCCGACCACGAGATACACGACCGCCATGACGACGAACCAGCGTACAACGTCGAAGTTGTACTTCTGTTCTGCAGTTACGGCGTCCATTGACCCCCCTTCACTGTTGGAAAATATTGAGACGAAACTTTTGATGCACGACGCGCAGGCAACCCCTCGGACTCGCGCCCGCGCAATGCGGCGCATATCACACTTGATACCCCTGAAAATGTCAAGGTGAAAACTGCCCTCGGCACATTCCCATCGGGCGCGGAGACGCAACTCTACCCATTGAATTCACTGGCCTTTTCTGCAAAAAAAAAGCGAATTGATCTAGATCAATGAAACCCCAGAAAAGCACAATGACCGAGGAACTTTGGCAGCAATTTGCAACTCTCTGCGCGAATCCGTCGCGGATGCTGGCTTGGCGACGCACCCGGCGACTCAACCACGGCGGGTCCGCCAAACGCACTTGCCGTCTGCCAGGGTCTCGATGGCATCGAGTTGGGCCTCATGCCGGGAAAGCTCCTGCGGCGCAGCAGGAATCACCGGCAACCGAGGCCGCCCTGCAGGCAACCGTCGGATCGCGGACACGGCTTTTCCGTCTGCGCCGCCGCTCTCTGTCTCCAGCGACAACAGCGTCTGGCCGCCGGTCATCGCCAGATAGACATCGGCGAGGATTTCGGCATCCAGTAAAGCACCGTGGCGCTCGCGATGGCTATTATCGATGGAGTACCGCTTGCACAGAGCATCGAGACTGTTGCGTTGCCCCGGATGCAGCTTGCGCGCCAACGCCAAGGTATCGGTGACGCGGCAATGCTCGATCAGCTGCGCAGCGCTCTCCCCCATGCGTTTCAGCTCACTCCCTAGAAATCCCACGTCGAAGGGGGCATTGTGAATGATCAGCTCGGAGCCGCGAACGTACTCGAGGAAGTCGGCCGCAATATCGGGAAATCTTGGTTTATCCGCAAGAAATTCGTTGGTGATCCCATGGACCTCGACGGCACCGGGATCGATCTTCCGCTCGGGGTTAAGATATTGATGAAAATTGTGGCCACTCAGGCAGCGGTCCACCAATTCGACGCAGCCGATCTCGATGATCCGATGTCCCTGCTCCGGCTCGAGGCCTGTGGTTTCAGTGTCGAGAACGATCTGTCGCACGTCCCCCTCCGTCCCCCTGCGACAGCTCGTCGATCGCCTGGTTCGCCAAACGGTCGGCAAGCTCATTTTCCGCATGCCCGCTGTGCCCGCGCACCCATTTCCACTCCACCTGATGCGCTGTGGCCAGGGTGTCCAGGGTGCGCCAGAGATCTTCGTTCTTGACCGGCTTGTTCGCCGCTGTGCGCCAACCGCGACGCTTCCAATTCGCAATCCACTGGGTAATTCCGTTTCGTACGTACTGGGAGTCGGTCGTCACCCGCACGCAACTGGGGCGTTGCAGCGCTTGCAGGGCATTGATCACTGCGGTCAGCTCCATGCGATTGTTGGTGGTCGCCGCAACCGCGCCGCGAAGCCGTCTTTCGTGGCCCCGATAGCGCAGCAGCGCACCCCAACCACCGGGGCCAGGGTTTCCTCGACAGGCACCATCGGTGAAGATCTCCACCAGCTCAGCCACCGGCGCGGCTCCGCGCAGTGGGTTCGATGGCGCCGGTAGCTAGGATCCGGGCGCGGCGTTTCCAGGCCGGCTGGATGGGGGTAAGCGTGGCTACCCGCTTGACCGCACGCTGCAGATAGACGCCCATGAGAAAAGGCCACCAGCGACGGCCCAGAGTTTCCAAAAATCCCAGTTTTTGCATCAAGCCTTCGCTTTCCAATGGAGGCCGGAACATCAGCGCACGACTGTTTTCGAGGTCGAATCCCAGCAGGCTGAGCCAGTCATGGAGCCGCTTGGGGCTGATGAAATTCGCGTTCCACGGCACCTGGCGTCCGCCCCACGGCGGCAGCCGCCAGACTCCCCAAAGGCTCCAGGGGTTGAAGCCGGACAGCAGAAGCCTACCCTCCGGGATCAAGATCCGCTCGGCCTCTCTGAGCACCTGGTGGGGATCCGGGCTGAAGTCCAGGGTATGGTCCAGGATCACCACGTCCACGCTGTCACTGCGGATGGGCAACCCCATGGGTGACCCGCTCACCTGCAAGGCCCCAGCAACCGGCGACGAGCCGAGATCGACGATGGTGTAATTGCGCAAGCGCGGCAGGGAACCCGGCGTTGCCCCACCGGCCAGATAGCCCACTTGCACCGCATGATAGCCGAACAGGTCCGCCAGCAATTCATCCAGGCAGGCGCTCTCCTGCTCCCGCAAGAGCCGCCCCGGAACGCCCGCATACCAGGCC
>JAHEIA010000213.1 GCA_024639625.1 Chromatiales bacterium | reverse complement strand
CGCCGCGATCTCGCTGTTGGAACGCTGGCGCTGACTGACGGGCACCAGGGAGAGGCGGATCTCGGCGCGCGCCTGGGCGCTCCCGCGGGTACCCGAGGTCATCACGGTGACCACGGAGGACAGCACCTCGGGTACCGCCTGGTGAACGATCTTCTCCATCTGCCGGCTCTGCCGATCGATCAGGTCGAGGCGCGTGCCGACCTCCATCTCACCGGTCACACGCACCTCCCCTTCGTCGCTGGGGGGGAGAAACTCGGTGCCGATCAGAGGCAGCAGCAACAGACTGGCGGCGAAGATGGCGAGCACCACGAGTACCGTTAGCCAGCGCAAACCGAGCACTTTGCCCAGCAAATCGGCATAGCTGCGCTCCATGGTTTCGAACGTGCGGCCGGCGCGCGCGGCGAGCTGCGGCGCTTGGCTATGCGAACGCTGCCTGCGCGGCGCAGCGAGCAAGCGCGACGCGAGCATCGGCAACAGACTGAGGGACACCAGGAGAGAACAGAGCAGGGAGAACATGATGACGTAGGCAAGTTCTTTGAACAGTATGCCGGCGACACCGTGCACGAAACCCAGGGGCAGGAAGATCACGAGAGTGGTGACGGTGCCTGCGATCACCGGGGCGGTCACTTCTTTGGCACCGCGGACCGCCGCATCCGCCGACTTCTCGCCCTGCTCCCGATGACGGCGATAGATGTTCTCCAACACCACCACCGAACTATCGACCATCATGCCCACTCCCAAGGCGAGCCCGCCGAGGGTCATGAGATTGAGCGTGAAGCCCGCGAGATCGAGCAAAGCGAAGGTGGCGAACAAGGAGATGGGAATCGCCAGGGCGATCACAAGGGTGCTGCGCAGGTCGCGCAGGAAGAACAGCAGCACCACCACCGCCAGGGCGCCGCCATAGAGAACCGTTCGCGCCACATTGCTGATGGCGCGTTCAATGAAGTTGCCCTGATTGATCACCGGGACGATGCGAATCTGCGGCAGCGACCGATTGACCGCTTCGACTTCGGCCAACACCCGCCGTGCCACCTCCACCGTATTGGCCCCGGCCTGCTTGCGGATGGCCACCCGCAGGCCACGCTCGCCGTCCACGCGAATGATGCGCGTGAGCTTTTCGTAGGTATCCTTGACCTGGGCGATCTGCCCCAGGGTGACCAGGGAGCCTTCCCGGCGCGCGACCACGGTCGCGCGAATCTGCTCCAGGTCGGCGAACGCAGCAGGGGCACGCAAGGTCACCTCGTAGCGCCCTTCCTCGATCTTGCCGGCAGGCAGATCCAGATTGGCGCCCTCGATGGCCTCCAGGATATCGTCCAGCGGCAGTCCCAAGGCATTCAGCCTGGCCGGGTCCAATTCGACTCGAACCTCGCGGGTAAACCCGCCCCAGGGATCCACCTGCGCCACGCCGGGGATGCGCGCGAAACGGTAGCGGATCTGGTCCTCGACCAGCTGCGTCAGCTCCACCGGGTCGAGGCGGCTCGACACGCCCAGCAGCACCACCGGGTAACTGTCGACGTCGAACTTGCTGATCCTCGGACCCACGATGTCGTCGGGCAGCTCGCTGATCTCGTCCTCCAGCGTCGCCTGCACGTCGAGGGCCGCCGCATCCAGGTTGGTGCCCCAGCCGAAACGGACACGTACGCTGCTGTTGCCCTCGTACGACCGGGAGGTGATTTCCTCCACACCCGGCACGGTGGCGACGATCTCTTCGACGATCTGGGTTACCAGCCGCTCGACCACCACCGGATCGGCGCCTGCGTACTGCGTGCGTATGGTGACCGTCGGCAGCTCGATGCTCGGCAGGAGGTCGATCTGCAATCGCGTCAGCGCCACCGATCCCAGCAGCACAACGATCAGGGTCAGCATGCTGGTGAAGACCGGACGGCTGGCGCTGGCCAGGCTCACTCTTTTGCACCCGATTCCGCGCTGGCGAGCGTCACCGCGGAACCTTCCTCCAGCAGCTGTTGACCAAGCGTAACCACCCGCCCCGTCAGGCCGCCGGCGATGGCTTGGACCCGGTTCCCCTGCCGGATCCCGACCTGCACCTCACGCCAATGCACCGAGCGCCCATCCGCTGACACCACGAACACCCCTTCGCGGCCGTCACGAGTCGTCAGGGCGGGCTCCGGCACGATAGTGGCCTCCTCTACCCGATCCAGCACCACATCGGCGCGCACGAACATTCCCGGCTTTAGCCGCAGATCGGGATTGTCGACGCGCAGCTCCACCCGCGCCTGCCGCGTGCTCTCGCGAAATACGGGCGCGATGCGCTCGATCCGCCCGCGAAAGGATGCGTCCGGATAGGCGTCGGTGCTCAGCAGAGCATCCTGCCCCGGCCGCAGAAGGGCGTAGTCGCGCTCGGTGACAAAGAACACGGCCGTGATAGGATCCAGCTCCACGATCCGCAGCAACGGAGCATTGGCAGAGACGGTCTCCCCCTCGTCGACATAACGTTCGGCGACCACGCGACGTTCGTTACCGCCACGCCATGCGGCGGCCACCTCCGTATAGCCGAGGCGGATCCTGGCGGTCTCCAGTTCCGCCTGCACCCGTGTCACCTGTGCCCTTGTCACCTCGACGTGCGCCCGCTTGGCGAGCTGATCGGCCTTGGCCGCGTCACGCTGCGACTCCGAACTCACGCCCCGCTGACTCGCCTTGTCTTCCCGTTCCAGCTCCCGTTCGGCGATGACCAGCAGGCTCCGCGCCTCGGCCAGGTTCGCCTTGGCCACCTCGAGATCCGCCTGCGCCTGCGCCACCGCCTGCAGATGCTCCGCGTTGTCCAACCTGGCGACCACCTGACCCCGCAACACGGCATCCGCCAGATCCACGTTCAGCTGCTCGATACGCCCACCCACCTTGGGAGCCACGACGAATTCGCCGTGCGCATCCAGGGTCCCGGTAAAGGTGCGCAGCAACTCGATGGGCCCGTGTTGGACCTCCGCCACTTCGACCGGAACGCTACCCAGCGCACCCGTTGCCCGCTGCCCCGGCTGGCGCGCCATGTCTTGCAGCCGGTCCTGGACCAGCCAGGCGACGGCAGCGACAGCGATCAATACCACCCCAACAGGGAACAACACTCTCAGGCGCATAGACTCTACAATTCGTCGAGCAAAGCGGAGGACCTGCGCCCGATTGTACACGAGGCCGGGCGGAGCGAACCCGCCGACGACTCGGCTTCGTCGAGAGATGCGGGACGCGGCAGCTGCGGGGGGCGGGGACCGCCGCGATTTGCTACCGCTACCTGGATAGGGAGGGAATCCGCAACCGACCTTGGTGCAACGCGAACAGGAAACGTCTGACGGGTGGCCCGCCAAACGATGCTGGGCCGCGGCTGCGGCTCGGCGGAAGGCTGCCCGCCGCTGGCTATTGGCCCCAATTCTCCCCGCCTCTTGCTTGCCAAGCCGGGGGCCGTTTCCTATGCTTTAAAAGGACTTTCTTCTGAAGTTTTCGTTGGGGATGGTCGCATGGGCTCGCAGCGCAGCCGGTTATTTTTCGGGGAGGGATTCCAGGCCCCGTTGCGAGCCGTTTCGCGCGCCGAATGCGAGCGGAACTCCACGCCGACCCTTTGGCCCCGGAACGGGAGACCCAGAGTAGGCCGCTCGCGAAGGCAAGCGAGCCGCCACCCCTGCCCGATCGAACCCGGCGCGGTCGCCTCCGCACGACCCAGCAAATCCTCCGTTCACAAGCCGCTCTGGCTAGTGCCTTTGCTCCTACTATCCCTGGTCTTCCTCTCCAGCTGCCAACCGCAAGCAGAATCGAGAGACCACCAGACGCCGATCCTTTCCCGCATCCAGAGCAACGCGGAGCTGGTAGTAGGCACGGCAGGCAATATGCCGCCGATGAACATGCGCGGGCCGGATGGGGAACTGCAGGGATTCGACATCGATATCGCCCGCCTCATGGCGGAATCCATGGGCGTGAAACTGCGCATCGAAACCATGCCTTTTGCCGAGCTGCTGCCCGCGCTTCAGGCCGAAACGGTCGATGTCGTGATTTCGAACATGACCATTACCCCGCAGCGCAATCTGCAGGTCGCCTTTGTCGGCCCCTACCTGGAGTCAGGAAAATGCGTCCTGACCAAGCAGCCGTCCATTGCCGAAGCGGAAGAGATCGCCGACCTAGACGTTCCAGGCGTTCGCTTTACCGCCCTGGCCGGCTCCACGAGCGAAGAGTTCGTGCGCGCCCTGCTGCCCCAAGTCACGCTTACGCTAACCGAGTCGCTGGAACAGGCGGTAGCGATGGTGGAGCAACGCCGGGCCGATGCCTTGCTCACCGACTATCCGATCTGTGCGTCGACCTTGCAGAATTCCGCGACCGGCGATTTTATCTCAGCCGCGTCACTCCTGACCTATGAGCCCATTGGTATCGCGTTATCGGCGCGCGATCCACTGCTCATCAACTGGACCGAGAATTTCCTGCAACGGATGGAGCACACAGGCGTATTGGAAACATTACGCGCGCGCTGGCTCAACCACCAACAGGAGTAAGGAATAGACAGCCCCTGGCCCAAAGCAGGACGTGTTTGGCTCGACCGTTGCAGGACCAGGATTGGCAAACACTTGCAATCGAATAAGAAGGCGAATCATGGATCTGACAACACGGGCAAGATGGCTTCGCATCGGGTTGCTCTCCGCGCTGGCGTTGGGCGTGGCCGGTCCGCTTGGCGCACAACCGGACTACGACGAGTTGGAGTTCATGCAGCAGCGCGAACCAGCGGCCGAGGACGACTACGGGATCACCGTCAAGACCGAGGCCGATCGGTATAGGAAGAGCCCACCGCCGGCCGAGTATCCGGCGTATCGCGGTCCCAAGAAGACGATCGCCGTGCTCGATTTCGAGAACAAGGCGAAAGGCATCTATGGGAACTGGGAAGTGGGTCAGGGTCTGGCCGAGATGCTGAACTCCGAGCTGCTCAAGACAGGTCGGTTCATCCTGGTGGAACGCCAGGCATTGCAGGCCGTCGTCGAAGAACAGGCGATGGGACAGAGTGGCCTGGTGCGCGCGGAATCGGCCGCGCGGGTTGGCCGCATGCCCGGGGCGCAGCTCTTGATCAAGGGGGTGGTCAGTGAATTCGAGTACAAATCCGGAGGCAGTGGGATGTCACTCGGCCTGCAGCGTTTCAATCTCGGGTTGAAAACGAACACCGCCCATGTCGGGATAGACGTTCGCGTGATCGATGCGACGACCGGGCAGATCCTGGCCTCGGAACACGCCACCGCCCAAGCCAAGGCGTCCGGTTTCAACGTGGGATACACCGACGACGACACGCCTCTGGAGATCGGTGGCGGCAGTTTTCAGCGCACCCCGCTCGGCGAGGCAAGCCGTGAGGCGATCCGCAAGGCGGTTTTCTTCATCATCGAGCAAAGCGGCAAGGTACAGTGGTCGGGGCTGGTCATCAAGGCAAACGGCGACCGTGTCTACATCAACCGAGGCGCCAGTTCCAACGTCCATTCCGGCGACCAGTTCGCGGTGTACTGCAAGGGTGAGGCACTGATCGACCCACAGACCGGCTTGGATCTGGGCTCCGAGGAGGAATACGCGGGCGCGCTGGTCATTACGGACGTCAAAGAAAAATTCGCCATCGGCCGTCTGCAAGCCGCGAACCCAGGCGCCCAAGTCAAGCGCGGCGATGTGATCCGCCGCCCGTAAGCGACAGGAGCCGGCCAAATCCGGTCGACTGACCTACTCGCGGTCAGCGTCTCCTCACTACTGCTTGCAGACACTGGAAGTCGGGCTATCCACAGCCAGGTTACGGCCCAACCGGGTGAGTCGAGATCCCCCGCCCAACCGCTCGCTTCCTGCCGCTAAGCGGTCACTCCCTGTCCCACGATTTCACTCCTCCACCGCCGCGACCTCGAACACCAGCGTATCGACCGGCGCATAGTCGTCGGTCAGCAACCGCACACTCGCCAAGTCCACCAACCCGTCCAGCGTCTCGGGGTCCAGCAGGTTCCCGGCGTGGAACGCGAGGTGGAACAGTTCGGTATTGACCCGAG
>JAHEIA010000212.1 GCA_024639625.1 Chromatiales bacterium | reverse complement strand
CTGGGCGAAACATGGGGTGCAATCGTGTCCTACGGAGCTTACCTGCGGAATCGGCCACGTGCCGCCGACGCGGACCAGGTGCAGGCACGGATGGAATGGCTGGAACAAAAACAATGAGAAGCGGCATTCGCCTGACCGTGTCAGCTGGTTTTCTGCTGTTGGGCGCCTGTGAAACGCCTCCGACCCAGGATGAGCCCGTAACACCTCCGCCGATAGCGCCTGAACCCGCTCCGACGACTCATTATGTGCACTCCTACATGCTGAATCTCAGGGCCTGTCCCCGGATGGACTGCTCCATCCTCGCTACCCTGCGCCGCGGGGACAAGGTAGAAGAGATCCTTCAGCAGGACGGGTGGCTGCAGGTGCGGGTATCCGACAGGGGCACGCAAGGTTGGATCGGTGCCCGCTTTGTCGAGCCGTCGCCTCCGAGCGCCAACCACCCCCCAAGAATCGATGAGGACCCCCCCATCGCGGCAGGGCATGTAACCTTGCCAACGGACGCCATCCAGGCTAGCGCAAGCGGCGATCCGGACCCGGGGATTGCGGCCACAGGCGTGGGGGCCGCCCCACCGTCAGCTGCAATGCACTCCGGCGCGACAGCCGATCGCTTGCCTACAGACAGCGGACCCCACGTAGAGGAAGAATTCGCTCCCTGAGCCCTGGGATTAGCCCACTCAGGTGTGCCGTCGATCACAGGGCATGCCAGGGATATCAGTGCTGGCAGGCGTCCAGATGCCGGCTGATCCCCGGCAACAGAGCCAGTCCCGCCGTGACAACGAGCAGGCACGGGCCGAGCAGCATCAGCAGGAGGCTGAGGGTAGTGGCGAACGCAGGAAGGCTACCCGAGACTCCGTCGAACGACGCTGCGAGAAGCAGTGTGGAGGCCCCCGATAGGAACAGAAGCACGGACAACAAAACCACTATGCGAAGGGTTGAACAGGCGGACCGGAGCATCGTGTTCTCCTTGAGAAACCGAAGTCGCAGCAGAGCAAAGGTGGCGACGCCCAGGGTCTCCTGCGATTAGCGACCCGATTCACCCCGGGGGTTCTCCTCATGCGAAGCGGGGGGTGAGCCCTTTCAGCGCTCTGCCAAAACATCTTTAGCTGGCTGCCCGCACCGACGTCGCTTGCGATCGAGGAGGAGACGCCGGTGTTGGCTTGTACCGATGGTTGTGCAGATTTCGCGCCAAGGTTCCCGATTTCTCGTCGTTGTTCTGTGAATCGTCTCTCGAAATTGCTGCCGTGATGCAGCGGGGTTCAGGCGTCAGCGTGACCAACAGCCTGATTGCACGAAGGGTTTTTCGCCTCTGCGCAAGGCTCGTTCGCGCCCAAAAGACAGCGTCTGCGAACTCCCTGCCACAGCATCCTCTACCCGGGCGAACCGACCGACCTTCCCGCGGGAAAACGCCGCGTGACAAAATGTGACCCTGCGCGTCAGGTCGCCTCCCTGCAATACCCTTCGCAGTCCCTAGGCTCGAACAAGCCGCTTCGACTCGGGCTCACTCGATGAATAGGCACTCCGCATCGCGGGGCCTCAACCCAGCTTCATACCCTCGGTGTAAGGTCCAGGAGGGTATAGGTTGACGTGATCCTGGGCGGAGACGCCCCGCAACTCCCTAAGATCGACCAACACCTTTTGCAAGGAGTGAACCGATGCACACGATACACAGTACCCCGCTGCTAGCGGCGAAGCGCCCGCTCCCGGGAACTTTGCGCAAGTTACTCTTAACCAGCGCCGGCGCAGGGGCCCTCACCCTCGCTTTGGCCGGCGCATGCGTGGCGACAACGAGCGACGCCGCCACGGCTTCGGCGGTAGACGCGCTCGGCAGTACCGGCTTTCTCGGTGCTCCGAGTTTTGCGGCGGTTGCCGCTCAGGTTACGCCTGCTGTAGTCAACGTCGCCGTCACCCATGGTGCGGGCAAGGCTGGCGCACACCCGCAGATCGAAATCCCCGGGATGCCCGAGGGGGCGCCGCTCAACGAGTTCTTTCGCCGCTTTTTCGAGAATGGATCCGCTAGCCCAAGAAGCTACGGCGTGCCAAGACAAAGCAGCGGCCAAGGATCCGGTTTCATCATCGACAGAGACGGCCACATCGTCACCAACGATCACGTCGTGGAGGGAGCGCAAGAGATCCAGATCATATTGAACGACGGGTCTCGTTACCCGGCGGAGATCAAGGGGCGTGACCCGAAGACCGACCTGGCAGTGCTGAAGATCGACTCCCCGGAGCCACTGCCCTATGTCGAATTCGGCGACTCCGAGAGCGCCCGCATCGGGGATTGGGTGCTGGCTGTCGGCAACCCCTTCGGCCTCGGCGGGTCGGTCAGCGCCGGCATCATCTCGGCCCGGGGCCGCGACATCCACTCCGGCCCCTACGACGACTACCTGCAGATCGACGCCCCCATCAACCGGGGCAACTCGGGCGGACCGCTGTTCGACTCCAGCGGCCGCGTCGTCGGCGTAAACACGGCCATCTACTCGCCCAGCGGAGGCAATGTCGGGATCGGCTTTGCCATCCCCGCATCGACGGCGGAATCGGTAATACGACAGCTGCGCGAACAAGGCCGCATCGAGCGCGGCTGGCTCGGCGTCCAAATCCAGTCAGTGACCAAGGATATCGCCGCGAGCCTGGGCCTGGAAGCGGAGACCGGCGCCTTGGTTGCGGCCGTTCTCGACGGCAGCCCGGCCGCCCAATACGGGCTGCGCGCCGGTGATGTGATCTTGCGCGTGGGCGACCAATCCATCGACGGAGTGAAGACCCTAACGCGTCTGGTAGCAGCCAGCGATGCCGGCGCCAAGCTGTCGCTCCAGGTGCGTCGCAACGAGCGGACGGAAACCGTTCCCGTCGTCATTGGCCGCATGCCTCAGCAAGACCCGATTCCGCTGGCAAGCAACGCGGACGCAGAGCCTGCCCCTCCCCGGCTCGGCCTTCGCCTCGCGCCGCTGACCCCGGAGGCGAGAACCGCCCACGGACTCAATGATCAGGTATCAGGCGTCTTGGTTGTCGAGGTGGAAGCAGACAGTCCCGCGGAACAAGCAGGGATCCAGCCGGGAAGCGTCATCTCGATGGTAGGCCAACGGGACGTCACCGCACCCGGCGAGTTGGTCGCCGAAGTCCAAGAAGCGCTAGCGCGCAACCGCCCGAGCGTGCTCTTGCTGGTAGAGCACAAAGGAGAGAAGCTGTTCGTCCCGGTCGTATTGCGCGCCTAAGCCGAACGCATCGCTCGCCGTCCTCTGCGCCGGAGGGCGTGCGGGCAGCCCCCTGATCGGCCAAGGGCAGCGTACACCCGGCCCGCTTGGCTGCTACCATCCTGGTATCGGCGGCCCTGCAGCGAGGCGCAGCAGCGCGATGCGCATTCTTCTCATCGAGGACGACCAACAGGTCGTGTCCTATCTAGCCAAGGCCCTGCAAGAGGTGGGCGCGGTGGTCGACCATGCCGCCGACGGCAAACAGGGGCTCTTCTTGGCAGCAAGCGAATCCTACGACGCCCTGATCATCGACCGCATGCTGCCCGAACTAGATGGTTTGACCATCATCCGCACCCTGCGCGCCTCGGAAAATCATACCCCCGCGTTGATCTTGAGTGCCCTAGGCGAAGTGGACGACCGGGTCGCCGGCTTGCAGGCCGGCGGTGACGATTACCTTGTCAAACCCTTCGCTTTCTCCGAGCTGCACGCCAGATTGCTGGCCCTGCTGCGGCGCAGGGTGCCGGAGAGCGCAGACACACGGCTCGTCGTCGCCGACCTGGAGATGGACCTGCTGACCCGCCGTGTACGGCGGGCAGGCAAAGAGATCGCGTTGCAGCCGCGAGAGTTCCGTTTGTTGGAATACCTGATGCGCCACGCGGGTCAGGTGGTTACCCGCACCATGCTGCTGGAGAACGTCTGGGACTACCACTTCGACCCCCAGACCAACGTCATCGACGTGCATATCAGCCGCTTACGAAGCAAGATCGACAAAGACTTCGCGCGACCACTCCTGCAGACGGTGCGCGGCGCCGGATACGTCCTGCGTGATCAAGAGTAGCCTACTACGCAGCTCCACCTTCCGCCTGGCCCTACTCTACATGGCGCTTTCGGGCGGCTCCGTGATCTTTCTGCTCGGTTTCATTTACTGGGCGACTGCCGGTTACGCCGACCGGCAAACCGACGCCACCATCGAGGCCGAGATCCGCGGGCTCGCCGAGCAGTATCAACGCCGCGGTCTGGCCGGGCTGACCAGCGTCATCGCAGAACGGGTGGCGCAGGACCCGGGAGGGGCTAGTGTGTACCTGTTGTCCGGTAACGATCTGACTCCCCTCGTCGGCAACCTCGATCGTTGGCCGGACGCCCCGGCGGCGCAAGACGGGTGGGTGCGTTTCCGTCTCCGGGACTGGGGACAGGACAAATCGGAGGCGCACGAGGCCCGGGCAAGAATCTTCCGCTTGCGCGGTAGTTTACACCTCCTGGTTGGCCGCGATGTGCGTGATCTCGAGGCGACGCGCGAACTGATCATCAACGCTCTGGTCTGGGGACTCGTCATCACCGCTGCGCTCGCCCTGGGCGGCGGCGCGATGATGAGCGCCGGTGTGCGGCGCCGTATAGAAGCCATCAACCAGACCAGCCGCGAGATCATGGAGGGCGACTTGTCCCGGCGTGTCCCGAGCGACGGCTCGGCAGACGACTTCGACCAGCTGGCGGCAAACCTGAACCGCATGCTGGCGCGGATCGAGCATCTCATGGAGAGCGTGCGCCAAGTGTCGGACAACATCGCCCACGACCTACGCACGCCGCTGACGCGTCTGCGCACCAAACTCGAGCTGGTGCGTTCCTCCGCGGACCGACCCGAGAAGATCCAGGAAGCAGTAGATCAGGCCGTCGAGGACGCCGAGGAGCTGCTCGCCACCTTCAACGCCCTGTTACGCATCGCACGCATCGAAGCAACCGGCAGCCGCAGTCATTTTCGAGCCCTCGATCTGGCCCGGCTGCTGCGCGATGTAGCGGAGTTCTACGAGCCCTTGGCGAGCGATAAGCAGCAGCATCTCGCGGTGCAGGTCGCTGACGAACTGTCGCTGGAAGGCGATCGCGACCTGCTGTTCCAGGCGCTGGCGAATCTGGTCGACAATGCGGTCAAGTACACCCCGGAGGGCGGTTCCATCCTGCTCTCGGGATACAGCGATTCCGCAGGCAGCGAGATCACTATAGCGGATAGCGGTCCCGGCATCCCGGCCGAGTTGCGGGACAAGGTGCTGCAACGCTTTTTCCGCCTCGACAGCAGCCGATCAACCCCTGGCAGCGGCCTTGGCCTCAGTCTGGTGCAGGCGGTGGCACGGTTGCACGGAGCAGCCATATCGCTGGCAGACAACGCGCCCGGTTTGCGGGTGCGCATTCGATTCGCAGCGCTGGAAAAATCGGCTCACCGGCCATACAGCGCAGATCTTTGACGCTGCGTGCCTCGCCGGCTTATCGGGACCGCCTACGGGGAGAGTGATCGTGTCGTGGACGCTAGGCTAGCGTTGCACAGTGGAGGGAAGATCTCCAAGGACACGTTGGGGGTAAAAGCGGCTGCCGAAAACCCGGGGCGGCGAACCAGCTATCGCTAGATAGAACCTAAGGTTTACGGCCCTCCGTTCGCTGTATCATGCTGCCAATCCTTGCACGATGTTACCCAGCAGTTTCCCAGAGAACACGATCGCGGCTTATCAATGGAGTTGGCCAAGCGACCAAGTCGCAAATCGGCCTGCACAGCCTAGACCTCAGTCTGTTTAGCCATTTCTAGCGCGTCGTCTGCCTCGATCCCGAGATATCGAACCGTGCTTTCCAGCCAAGAGCACCTGTTTGAGGCCAGGATGCTGTACTTCCGCTTACGGCTCTTTCCGCGAGCCCACGAACGTTCCCGAGGCATGGCTTCGAGTCTGCCCATCCTTGACTTTCTTGACCCACTCCGCACCGGGGCACAAGCACGCCAGAGTCAGAAAGGCTTATTGGCCCACACCCCCGTCCTTGACGACGGCCACGACCTCGG
>JAHEIA010000211.1 GCA_024639625.1 Chromatiales bacterium | reverse complement strand
CCCATTGCACGTAGAGCGATACGCTGCTTAGATCGGACCAGGACCCGCCGAGGGGCCGATCCGAACCAAGAACCAGCACCATACTCAAGAGCTGGGCCCCCACCACGACCGCGAACACCGGTCGCAAGGCGCAGAAACTAGGCAGAAAGCTCTGCTCCCTGGCTTCCGGCTCCGAGGCCTGCCCCACCCGCATATCCCGCATACTTGCTCCCCTGCCCCTACTCGCCGGAGTCGCTATGCAACGACAGAGAGCGCTCGGCTATTGCTATAATCCCCGGCGACCCTTGTCACAGCCAACCCAGGAAACTTCCATGAGCGAAGACAACGCCCCGGCAAAACTCTGGGCCGGCCGTTTCCACCAACCGACGGATGCCTTCGTCGAGGCCTTCACCGCTTCGATCGAGTTCGACCAGCGCCTGTACCGCCACGATATCGCCGGCTCGATCGCCCATGCGAACATGTTGGCGCGGCAAGGAATCATCACCCCAGCCGAGGCCGAAGCCATAGTCGCCGGTCTCGAAGAGATCCGCCAGGATATCGAGCAAGATCGCTTCTCTTGGTCGATCGCTCTCGAAGACGTACACATGAACATCGAGGCCGCCCTCACCCGACGCATCGGCGAGGCTGGCAAGAAGCTGCATACCGGGCGCTCGCGCAATGACCAAGTTGCCACCGACATCCGCCTCTATCTGCGCGAAGAGATTGAAATCATCCGCAATCAGATCCTGGCGCTGCAAAACGCCCTTCTGCTGCTGGCGGAAAGAGAAGCCGCCACCATCATGCCCGGCTTCACCCATCTGCAGACCGCCCAGCCGGTAACCTTCGGCCACCACATGATGGCGTGGTTCGAGATGCTGCGGCGCGATCGCGAGCGCTTCGCCGACTGCAATCGCCGAGTCAACATTATGCCCCTCGGATCCGCTGCCCTGGCCGGCACCAGTTTTCCCATCGACCGCCACTACACTGCACAACAGCTCGGTTTCTCCCAGCCTAGCGAAAATTCTCTCGACGCGGTAAGTGATCGCGATTTTGCCATAGAGTTTAGCGCAGCCGCGTCGCTGCTAATGATGCACCTGTCGCGCTTCTCGGAGGAGTTGGTCCTCTGGTCCTCAGCGCAGTTCGATTTTCTGGAGCTTCCGGACAGCTTCTGCACCGGGTCCTCGATTATGCCGCAGAAGAAGAATCCGGATGTCCCCGAGCTGGTGCGCGGCAAGAGCGGACGAATCTTCGGCCACCTGGTATCGCTGCTGACCCTCATGAAATCGCAGCCCCTGGCCTATAACAAGGACAACCAGGAGGACAAGGAACCCCTGTTCGACTCGGTCGACAATCTGAAGGGCTGCTTAAAGGTTTTTGGCGAGATGCTGCCGACCCTGCGCTGCAAGCCCGCGAACATGCGTCGCGCCGCGAGCCGGGGCTTTGCCACCGCGACCGACCTCGCGGACTACTTGGTGCGCAGGGGCATGGCGTTTCGCGACGCCCACGAGGTTGTGGGCAAGGCCGTCGCTCACTGCGTCGAGCAGGAAAAGGAGCTGGCGGACCTTTCGCTGGCCGAACTGGGCGGTTTCGCACCGCAGATCGAAGAGGACGTATTCAGGATACTCACATTGGAAGGCTCCGTTGCGGCCCGTAACCACATCGGGGGAACGGCGCCCGAGCAGGTGCGCCAGGCGGTCCAGCGGGCCCGAGACCACCTGGCGGTCACCCCATAATCGCAGGCCGCCGATACCATCGCTGAAGGGAGACCAGGCGCAATGCGCGAAGACAGTCTACGCCGACTCACCCTCCGGCTGCGCGAGTTCGCCCGGGCGAGGAACTGGGAACAATTTCATTCCCCGAAAAACCTCGCCATGGCGCTGATCGCGGAGTGCGCGGAGCTTGTGGAGCATTTCCAGTGGCTAAATGAAGATCAGAGCTACCAGCTCGGCGCAGAAAAACTGGAACAGGTGTCGCTGGAGCTCGCGGATATCCAGATCTACCTGCTACGCTGCGCGGACCGGCTGGGCATCGACCTGCTCGCGGCCGTCGAGCGCAAGGTCGCGATCAACGAAGCCCGCTACCCGGTGGACAAGGTTTTCGGCGATGCCCGACGGGCCAGCGAATACGACGATTGAACCACGCCGGCAACGGGCCCCTTTATCTGCCGGACTCCGCGGCTAGCATCGCTTCTGCCTTGTTGGCCACCAACATCGCCTCGGGCACCCGGTGTTTGACCGCTGCGGCAAGCTCCAGCATTACCCCGGGAACGGGCTTTACGCTCACCCAGAGGAGATTGAGCTTGAGATTCAGATCGGCGAATACCACGACGTCCCGATAGTAATCCAATACTGCCTGTAGCTCCGCCAGCGTACGCTGCAACCGATGCTGGGAGCGGCCCCCAAGGCGCGGGATGAGCATCATGAAATCGCTGAGCATGCGGCCGTCGTCGCCGCGCGAGGGCACCCGCTTCCAAAGCGGCTCACCCGGATGCAGCAGTTCACTGCTCGCGAGATGGGTATGGCTCGGCATAGGCGCTCCCCTCGGCGACAGGTGTTGCTTGATTATAGACGCCACGCCTGGCGGCGCCAGTTGCCGCAAGCATCGCGGACGAGGTTATACTGAGCGGCCTGCCAAGCTACGACGCGAGGACGCTTCCATGCACCGTTGGCCAGAGAGCATTCGCTGGCTCCTTTTGTTCCTGCTCTTCGGCGGCGCCCAGTTACTCGCCGGCTGTGGACAGAAGGGGTCCCTGTATCTCCCGGAACCCAGCGCGGAACACCAAGAAGAGCCCGATCCAGGGCAACAAGACGACTGACCGCGTGGACCATTTCCGTTACAGAAGCGATGAGCTGTATGCCGAAGACGTCTCCCTGGTGGAGATCGCCGAGCGCTTCGGCACCCCCTGCTACGTGTATTCTAGGGCCACGCTGGAGCGGCACTGGCACGCTTTCGACGACGCCTTGCAGCACCGACCGCACCTGGTCTGCTTCGCCGTCAAGGCAAACTCCAACCTCGCGGTATTGAACGTGCTGGCCCGCCTAGGGTCGGGTTTCGACATCGTCTCCGTAGGCGAGCTGGAACGAGTCCTGGCTGCCGGCGGCGATGCCGCAAAGGTCGTCTTCTCCGGTGTCGGCAAACGTCGCGACGAGATGCGCCGGGCGCTGCAGGTCGGGATCCGCTGTTTCAACGTCGAGTCAATGGCCGAGTTGGAGGCCCTGAACCGAGTCGCCGCGGAATCGCAGGTCCGCGCTCCGGTCGCGCTGCGGGTGAACCCCGACGTGGACGCCAAGACCCATCCCTACATCGCCACCGGGCTGCGTGACAACAAGTTTGGCATCGACGCGAGTCAGGCTCTGGAAGCGTTTCGGCTTGCCGCCGAATTGCCAAATCTGCACCTCAGCGGTATCGACTGTCATATCGGATCCCAGCTCACCGAGCTGTCTCCGTTCCTCGCTGCCCTGGACCGGGTGCTGGCTCTGGTGCGTGAGGTCGAGGAACAAGGCATCGCAATCCGTCACCTGGATCTCGGGGGAGGGCTGGGCGTGCGTTACACCGAGGAGCAACCGCCGGGACCGAGCGCCTACGCGGCCGCGCTGGAGCAACGGCTCGGCGACTCCGACTACGAGATCCTCATCGAACCGGGGCGGGCCATCGCGGCCAACGCGGGGGTCCTGCTTACGCGAGTGGAGTATCTAAAACCCACCCCGCACAAGGATTTCGCGGTCGTCGACGCCGCGATGAACGACCTCTTGCGCCCCGCGCTGTACCATGCGGTGCAGGAAATCGTACCACTACGACGCGCAGCGGGGGGGCGCCCGGGGCGTTACGATCTCGTCGGACCGATTTGCGAAACCGGCGACTTCCTGGGCCAGGACCGGGAACTTGCCCTGCGGCAGGGCGACCTGCTGGCTGTTCGTTCGAGCGGTGCCTACGGATTTTCCATGAGCTCGAACTATAACTCCCGCCCGCGGCCCGCCGAGGTCATGGTGGACGGCGCGCACGCCCATAGGGTGCGGCGCCGAGAAACGGTGGATGAGCTCTTCGCTGCCGAGTCCCTGCTGCCATGAAGCGTATCCCCGAAACCGAGCTGATGGACGAAGAAGACCAGGCACGGGCCTATGCGGAAGCCGATTTCTGCGAACCGAACGAACTTTTTGTGCGTCTCTTTCGACAGCTTTGTGGCGACCAATCCGTTCCCTGGAAGGTGCTCGACCTGGGCTGTGGACCAGCGGAAATCGCCCTGCGGCTGGCGGAAAGCTACCCGAGCGCCCAGGTGTGTGCGATCGATGGAGCGCCGGCAATGCTCGCATTCGGCCATCGCGCATTGGCACAGAAACCGCAGCTCGCAGGGCGCGTAGACCTACGCTGCGAACGACTGCCAAGCACGGCGCTGCCGCGGGAAGGCTACGATGCGGTGGTCTCGAACAGCCTGCTGCACCACCTGCATGACCCGCGGATCCTGTGGGATACCGTGCGCACCTGCGCCCGTCCCGGTGCAGCGGTCCTGGTCATGGACCTGATGCGCCCCGCATCCCCGCAGGACGTCGACCGGCTGCTAGCGGAGTACGCTGCGGATGCACCGCCGGTGCTGCGGCGCGACTTTCGAAATTCCCTGTTTGCCGCATTTTCCCCGGACGAGGTTCGCCAGCAGATCCGCCTGGCAGGGCTGGACCAATTGCACGTCGACCTGGTCAGCGACCGTCATCTATCTGTCAGCGGTTTCCTGCACCCGCGAAATCGATCACATGCCCAACCGGTCTAGCTGACTATGGAGCCGCAAGCGCAAGACCCAGTCCTGAGCTGTGACGAATTCCGGCGGCGGCTGCGCATCGCCCCCCGGGAGGGGTCCGACGCTGAGATGCTTCGGCATCGCCGTTGCTGCAGCGCCTGCGATCAGTGGGCGAACCAGGAGGCCCTTTTCGAACGCCAGTTGCGCCGAGCCCTGGAGGTGGACCCGCCGGCGGGGCTGGAGCAGCGCATTCTTAAGGCTCGAAACGGCAGGCGATCGCGGCTCGGCGAAGTCCCGGTACTCGGCTGGGCGCTGGCGGCGACCCTGGCACTCGCCTTCGGCGTCGGCTTATGGGTCCCGTCGGCCATTCAGCCGCCGACACGCGGCATCGACGACCTCGTACTCGAACACCTGGACGCGGAGTTGGAGCACCTGCGACCGCACAGCATACTGCGCTATGCGGAAGTGGCGCCGGTACTGAAACAGCTTGGCGGTGAAATCATTGGCGGCTTGGCTGACGTCAGCTTCGCGGGGATTTGCGATCTTGATCAGCGACGGATAGCGCATCTGGTTGTGCACGGCGAGCAGGGTGGCGCAGTCAGCCTGCTTTTTCTCCCCGACATCTATCTCTCGAGCCAAGTCCGGGTGCGCTCCAGCCGCTTCAGTGGGGTGATCCTGCCAACCGACTTTGGCAGTCTCGCGGTGATCGGCGAGGCCGCGGCAGGGAGTTCTGTGGATCAGCTAGCGAGACGCGTGCGCGGAACCATCGTCTGGCGCACCTGAGCGCTGAATCGAGGGCGCCCCGCTTTTCAAACCGCCGCCGCCTTGGGTACCCTAGGCGCATGCGGCTCAAATTCACCAAGATGCACGGCCTCGGCAACGACTTCGTCGTGTTCGATGCGATTCGACAAAGGGTCGGCTTGAGTCCGGAGCAGATCCGATTTCTGGCGGACCGGCACCTCGGCGTCGGCTGCGACCAGGTCCTGCTGGTGGAGCCCGCGCCGGACCCGGAAACAGACTTCGCCTATCGTATCTTTAACGCCGACGGCGGCGAAGTGGCCCAGTGCGGCAACGGGGCCCGTTGCTTTGCCCGCTTCGTTCGCGATCAGGGCCTGACGGAAAAATCGGCGCTCGAGGTCGCCACGCGGGCAGGCCGCCTCCGGCTCTTTCTGCAAGCCGACGGTCAGGTGCGGGTCGACATGGGCGCCCCCCTGTTGGAACCTCCGATGATCCCGTTCGTCGCTGCCGAGAAGGCAGCCGAGTATGCCTTGGAGGTGGGCGAAGAGATACTGCGCATCGGGGCTGTATC
>JAHEIA010000210.1 GCA_024639625.1 Chromatiales bacterium | reverse complement strand
TTACCCCAGCGCACCCGGCTGAGGGCACCAGTCCGCCGCGATCGTCCGGTCAGCACTGGTGCCGGCAACTCGATTACCACTTCCATTCGGCGATGAACACGTTGGTCTCACCGCGTACCTTGCCGTTCCGGTTGGAGGCGAACACCAACTGCTGCCCATCGTGGGAGAACATGGGAAATCCGTCGAAGCCGGGGTAGTGGGTGACCCTCCGCAGCTCTCGGGTCTCGACGTCGATCAGAAAAAGGTCGAAGTTGCGGCCCCGGGGGTCGTCCATGTTCGAGGAGAAGATAATGTGACGACCATCCGGATGCCAGTAGGGGCCGAAGTTGGCGGCCCCGTTGTCGGTTAAGCGTATCGGTTTTCGCTCCTCGAGATGCATGATGTAGAGCTCCAGGTTACCGGGACGAATCAGACCTTCCGCGAGCAGTGCCCGATAGTCGTCCAGGTCCTTGCCTTGCGGGCGCGAGGCGCGCCAGACGATCCAATCCCCGTCACGGGAAAAGAACGCGCCGCCATCGTAACCCTCCTCGTCGGTCAGTTGTTCGACTCCACTGCCGTCCGGGTTCATCAGGTACAGCTCTAAGTCTCCGCTACGTAACGAGGTGAAGACGATCCTATCCCCCTGCGGCGAGTACACCGCTTCGGCATCGTAACCGGGGGTGTCGGTGATCCGCGTGAGGTTGGCACCGTCCGGGTCGGCGCGGAAGATGTCATAACTTTCGTACAGGGGCCACACATAGCCCTGGGAGTAGTCCGGCTTGGGGGGGCAGTCGCGGCCGCCCAGATGGGTAGAGGCGTAGATGATTGCGCTATCGTCCGGCGCGATAAAGGCGCAAGTGGTGGCGCCCTCTCCCGAGGAGAGCTGCCGCAGATTGGAGCCATCCGTCGCCATGCGGAAGATGGCGTCGCAGGCAAGATCGCCGCGTGTGGATTGGAAGATCAACTCGTCGCCGTCGAAGGAGAAGTAGGCCTCCGCATTTTGTCCGCCAAAGGTCAGCTGACGCAGGTCGGCTAGGTGGTTCTCGCCGGCGACCTGCAGCGTACCCGCAGCGGAGGGTTCGCGCGCCGCCTGATCTGCTGACCAGACGGCAGTGGCACCAAAGAACCCTGCGATAATGGCTCTCGACTTGTTCATGGTAGCGATTTGCTCCTATCGGCAGTTCTAGCGCGTAATCAGTTCCGTCGCCACAGAGTGTTCTTCGTGCCCGCGGAGCAATCGCACCCGGATCTCGTCCCCGGTCTCGAAGCTGCGCAGGATGCGCGCAAAGTCGCGCAGGTCCCGCACCGGGTCCTGGTTGATCCCGATGATGATGTCGCCACTGCGCATACCGGCTCGTGCAGCCGGGCTATCCGGGGTGGTTCCGGACAGACGGACTCCCACCCCAGCAAAGGCGAAATCCGGAACCGTGCCCAGCGTCACGCGGCGGCCCTCGGCTGCGGGGGCGGCGGCTGTGTTTGGCTCGCCTACTTCTTGCGCGGTGGTAAGCGGGTCCGGGCGTGCAGCCAGGTAATGCACCGCCTCCTTGAGTACGGCGGCGGTCTTCAGCATACCCGCGAGATCCAGCTTCTCCACGGTGTCCGATGCGCGGTGGTAGCTAGCGTGCGGCCCTGCGAACAGTTGTATCGCCGCGATCCCCGCGTCGAGGAAACTGCGCTGGTCGCTCGCTCCGAACTCGTCGCTGACGGTCTTGAGCCCGACGCCCGTCACGTAACCCGCACCGCGAAAGATATGCTCCCACTCCCTGGCGGACCCGGTGCCGAGCACCAGCAGGTCGCGCTGTCCGAGCCGGCCAACGGTGTCGAGATTGAGCATCCCGATACACTGGTCGGTGGGGAAGTCCGGGGGGTGCTGCACATAGTATTGCGACCCGATGCGCCCGGCCTCCTCTCCGGTGAAGGCGACGAAGACCAAGCTGCGTTCGGGCTGCGTGCCGGCGAAGTGGCGCGCCAGTTCCAGCAACACCGCCACGCCGCTGGCATTGTCGTCCGCGCCCGGATGGATCTTGCCCCGGTCGGCGCGGTGGACGTCGGGCCAGCCGCGCCCTAAATGGTCGTAGTGGGCCGCGATCACCACACTCTCCCCGGCCCAGTCGCGCCGGCTTCCGGGTATCACGCCGACCACATTGCGCAGGCTCAGTTCCCGGTCCTCGGGACCGGTTCTCTGGCGCCAGGTCTGAAACCACTCGCCGGCAGGTTCCCCTCCTGGTTCCAGCCCTGCCGCCTGCATGCGTTGGGCGACATAGTCGGCGGCGCGCTCCAGACCCTGGGTGCCTAGGCCGCGACCCTCCATATCGGGAGCCGAGAGTCGTTCCGCATCTTCCCGCATGCGCTCGGCGGAAAAGCTGGGAGGCAGCTCGACCAAGGGCGCGCGAGGCGCGAGTTCGCCGGGCGTCGCCTTCGTCGCGACGCCGTCCATCTGCTCAACCAGGATCGATAGCGGCGAGTCCACCACTGGCCATTGCCCCTTGAGGTGGTTTGTCGGTTCGGCGCCCCGAAAGCCCAGGAAGCTGTATTTTCCGTAGTGCGGCAGCTTACGGCCAAGGCCGGGAACGGCTGCCGGGTCGTCGCTCGCCACCCAGGCCAGCGCCTGATCGGGGTTTTCCGGTGCTCGGGCAAGGACCACGATGCTGTCTCGATCGCGTGCCAGGTCCGCATCGGCGATGCGAACGCGGTCCCCTAGGTCGGTGAACGGATAGTCTGCAAGGGCGCCCGCGACTTGCGGCCGGAAACGGTTGTCCCAGCCGAACAGCCAGACTGCGCGGTCCTGCGGCAATTCCTCCAGTTCCCGATCCAGCCGGATTTCCAACTCGTTCGCCCGCCCTGCTTGCCAGGATTCCGCAAGCTGCCGGTAGCTCTCGAGCAAAGCGCGCGGACTCGCCGCCGGAAGAACGATCAAGGCCCGTCGCGCACCGAAGGCCTGGCTGATGGCGGGTGGTATCTCGGCGCGTTCGAGTTGGCGGAACAGGTCGAATTCCGGGTCCAGATCCACCCGCCAGGGGCGCCCCGGCAGCGCGAGCTCAATATGCTCACGCCTCTGCGTCAGTTCTACAGTCGTCTGGTAGGCGCGGTCTTCGCCTTGCAGATGGATGGCTAACGGGATCGCTAGCCGGTAGCTGTCGTCCTTCTGCACCTGCTCAATGAGCAATCGCAGACGGTAGGCGCCGTCCATGGGCTCCGCGCTGGCTGCCCTCAGGCGCAGGGCCGGCGCTCCCATGCGGGTGACCCACTGGGCGAAGAAATCACCGAGAGGACGACCCGCGGCGGCGCTGAAACTGCGCTCGAGATCGGCGAAACCAGCGACCTGGAAACGATGATCGGAATAGAAGCTGCGCAGCCCGGCGATGAAGGCGGGGTCGCCGAGTTGCCTCCGCAGCATGTGAAACAACATCAGGGACTTGCTGTAGCCGACGGCCTGGGTCGCCGAACTGTGGCGCGAGCGGAATTCGTGCAGCGGGAAATCGCGTTCCGAGCTGACGTAGTCCGCGTACTTCTGCAGGCTGGATCGTCGGTACTCGGCGCCCCGCCCCCGCTGCTCCTGTATCAGGTGGTCGGCTAGGTAGCTGGTGAGCCCCTCGGACCAGTTGCCGTTCGCGTAGTCCACATAGACACCGTTGCCCCACCAGTTGTGCAGGATTTCGTGGGGATAGGAGGAACGCAGGATGAAGGGAAAGCGGATCACCCGAGGGCCGAGCAGGGTGAACGAGGGCATCCCGTAACCGGTCTCCCAGAAGTTTTCCACCAGGGCGAACTTCCGGTAGGGGTAGGGGCCGAGAAGCTGCCGATACATCGCGAGATACTGGGCAGTCGCGTCCAGGTATTGCTGAGCGAGGCCCGCGTCGGGTTGGCGCAGGAAGACCATCGCCTCCGCAGGTCCGGCCGCCTGCCGATACTCGGTGTAGGGGGCGGCGATCAGATAGATCTCTTCTTGCGGCAGTTCAATCTGCCAGCGCTCCCGCATCTGCTTACCCTCGGCCCCCTGTATTTCTCGGGTGCCCTGGCTGACGGAGCGCCAATCCGTGGGCAATCGCACCCACAGATCGAAGGTGACCGGGGTATCGCCGAGATGTGGGTACCAGTAGCTGGTACCGCTTAGGAACACCCCCTCGGAAGAGATGATGCCGGGGGATGCCCCGAAGCTGCGGGCGTACTCCTCACCGTACTGGCGTACGGGATGGTCGATCTCGCCTGCGTATTGCAGCGTGAAGCTGCGTTGCTGCGGCGGCAGGCGCAACAGGTAGTACTCCACCGACGGCTCCGCGTCTCCGTTCGAATCCAGGAGTCCAGCGAACTTCGGCAGACGCGTGCGCTCCAGGGCGAGACCGGGTTCCAGGACCCGTGGCTGCAGTCCCGGATGCAGTTGGATCAGCAGCGGGCCGCTGGGAGCCTTGGGAAGGCTGATCTCGTCCACCACGGAAAGGCGCCGCTTTGTGGGGTCCAAGTCGACCTCGATTCGGTGGTGGATCGTGGGCACCTCCGCGGTCGAAAGATCGTCCCCGGCGAGCGATGTCGCACAGCAGCATAGGAACAACAGGGAGAGGTGAGCGAGACGCATCATAGTTGCAAGTCAGTAATTGCCGGCTCGCACCAATATTTGCACGGCCAGCCGCTGAAAAAGGCACCAGACTACTGCAATCGGCCTCTTTCAGCCAATCGGAGCGGCGTTCAACTGCCGACGGATGAGCCGCATGCAGTACGCATCAGCTTGAATTTCGGTGGTTTCGGCATTATTCATGCCCGAAGCAAAGGAAATCCGACGACCTTACACTGACCAACGGAGCAGCCCGATGACCGAGGTGCCGAAGATTCTGACCGCGATTCCGCAACGGCGCTACCAAGTGGGCGACTATGCGGCGACACTGCTGGGTGACATCGAGAGCGGTGACGGTATCCGGTATCAGTTCATCCTCGCCTTTGTGGAGCAAGGGCAGGAGCAACCCGCGCTCTACCTTTGCTGCGAGCAGAACCGGCCACAGGCCTCGGCTGCGGGGGGCTTCCGCATGCGCATGGTTAATAGCGCGATGTCGGAAGTACTTGATTCATCCGATCGTTGGGGCGTCGCCGACGCCTTCGCCACGGATGCGCTCGCCGTCGGCCTGCAGACCCTTGGGATTCCCGCCGAGCCCGTGCATCGTCTCCTCTAGCGCCCTTCATGCCGGGGTTCAGCCTGCATTCAGGCTGGCTCGAGTAGTCTGGTATCAGAGAAGGGAAATCCCCTCTCTGAGACCGGACCAACGAGCCTGTTAAGGAGGCCTCAAATGAACAACAAGATGCTGTATCTGAGTGCAGCAGCCCTCGCCGGCGTGCTGAGCTGCAGCACCGCTGCCGCTTATCGGGGGGAAGGTTTCCGTGATACGGCGAAGGTGCTGGATGTGGAACCGATCTACGAAACGGTGGAGGTGAGCTACCCGGAGCGCCGTTGTTGGGACGAGCCGGTGTATTACCCGGCCTCGCGCGCGGGTGAGTATGCGGCCCCGGTGCTCGGCGGCGTGGTCGGCGGCGTGGTGGGCCATCAATTCGGCCGCGGCCGAGGCAAGACCGCGATGACCATTGTCGGCACCCTCGTCGGCGCCGGCGTAGGGCGCGAGATCGCGGGTTATCCGCCACGCCGAGGCTACCGCGCCGTCGAGCGTCGATGCGAGGTTGTCGATCGTTATGTCGAGGAACAGGAACTAGTGGGTTATCGTGTAAAATATCGCTACAAGGGCCGCACTTTCGTGACCCGTACCACCGACCACCCGGGGGACCGCATCGAGGTGGGGGTGAACGTAGAGCCTCTATGAAGGCCCCTCCGCGCCCCCGGCATGGTCCGTTGGATTTCCTACCGATCGAGGCGTGATGAAGAAGGCGGCTTGGCAAATTGTTCCAATCTTGCTTCTGGTGGTGATCAGCGGGTCGCCCGCGGAAGCGGATTCCTGGAAACGGCAGCGCCAGGCGGAGCGAGGTCCGGAGACGGAAGAATCCGGGTACTACAGGGCTCCGCGGGCGCATGACGACCGCAGACGCTCTCGCGACGAAAAGCGCTATCG
>JAHEIA010000002.1:16606-19295 GCA_024639625.1 Chromatiales bacterium | reverse complement strand
TGTAGTGACCGCTCTGGCCGGCGCGGTTGCGCAACATCCCGCGGGACTCCAGCAGCGCACTCACGTCCTTGATCATCGCCGAATTGCCGCAAAGCATCACGTGGCTCTCCGCTGGGCCGATGCTGCGCCCAACCTGTCGTTCCAGAGTTCCGTCTCCTAACAGGCTGGTAACCCGCCCGCGCAGCGCAGCAGGATGATGTTCGCGACTGAGCGCTGAAACAAAGGCGAACTGGGCTCCGAAGCGCTCGCCGATGCGAGCCACCCGATCTCGGTATGTCAAGTCCTCTGCGCGCCTGCAACCATGCAGCAAAACGACCTTTTCGAAGCGCCGCCAGGGGTCCTCGGTCTCCAGGATGGAGAGGTATACGCCAAGTGCCGTACCTGTGGCGATCATCCACAGATCCCGGCAATCCGGTACCCGTTCGAGGGTGAAGGTGCCGCTTGGCCGTTCGGTAACCCAAACCCAGTCGCCCGGCCCGAGCGCCGAGAGGCGTGGGGTGAGCGGGCCGCTTGGCACCTCGTTGAAATAGATCTCCAGCGGTCGTTTGTCCGGTGCATTGACTAGCGAGTACGGGCGGCCGACTCGTTTGTCGCCAATGTCCATCGCGACTTGAATGAACTGACCTGCGCGAAAATCGAGCAGGGGGGCGTCGAGCTGGATGGAGAACAGACTTTCTGTCCACTGATTCTTGGCGACGATCTCGCCTCGTACCCAACGTTTCATGCGCGCCTTCAATATCGTCTTCAGAGCATCCGAACAGCGCTGAACTCGGGTCGAAAGGCTCTGTTGCCATCCGCTCCTTTCTTCGCTCGCAGCCGGGGCGATGAAGGGGATGCGGATTAGGTGTTTGCGATAGATCGTTTAAGGAACCGGCCCACGCAGCACGGGAGCGCCAGCGATCCCCCGGCTGTCCTTTGGAGTTACTTACCCCTCGTCGATACCCTCGTCGTAGGGGTTGTGGATCACTTGATGCAACCGGCTTCCCGGCACATCGGAGTGAAGGATTTCCACACCCTCCTCCTCGGCGGCCCGCATTTCACGATCGTAATACTTTTCCGTGGCAAGAATCTGTTTTTCGTAAGCAGTCATACTTGTTACTCCTTGAAAATCGCTGCGGTGAAAAGCGCGATTCACGTCCGTGGTCTACAACTGAGTATTTTAGTCAGGTATTCTTTCTTGTCTAGGATAAGCAGGATCTATTTGTAGGCCAATCGCTGTGAGGCCCAGAACACAGCGGCTCTGTAGCGACAATTCCCGATTGTGGCCGTGGGGCGCGACATAAGAGTCCGCCAAGACGCGCGGCAGCTAGTTCGCCTTCTGATCGACCGAGAATCCTAGCCGGGGTGCCTCGCCGAGTTGGACGCGAGCGCTTTACCATTAAGTTCGGAACACCGCCGCTGTTATTCCCTGCGCGGTGCCTAGATTCTGACCCGTTCTTCCTACCTATGTAGTACGCACGGGTGTTAATCTTGACAAAGGGTGTATGGAACTCCAAACTGCAGGGGAATTGAGAGGGATAACGAAATTGCAGGCCGATGCGATCAAGCTGATCGGCAGGCGGTAGAGTTATGACTGCGCGGGGAGATCGTGGGGCCCTGATCAAAAACTCAAGGGGAATCAGAACCATGAAGATAGTCGGCAAATTGCTTGCGGTCGGTGCGCTTTTCGCCTCCATCGGATCGGTGGCGGCCGGCGAATCCTTCGCCGCTTTGGACCGCATTGACGGTTCGGTCCTGGTCAACCAGGGCGAACAGTACGTGTCGGCCCGCGAGGGCATGGGCCTGAAAACCGGCGATCGCCTGATGGTCATGTCGGGCGCAAGCGTCGTCATCTCTTATGCGGATGGCTGCAGGTACAACGTAGGCGAGAACCGGGTACTTACTATCGGGGAAGCCAGCATCTGCGGCAGCGAGGCGAATAACCAGCATGTTGGGCCGTCGTACGCAGCGATCGGTGGTGCCGCGACCATGCCGGCCTGGGTCGTACCCACAAGCATCGTCGGCACCATAACAGTCTCGGGGGCTGCTCTGGATACGGGTAGCGATTCGAATCGTAACATAAGCCCGTGAGCGCTCTTGGGTAGCTGCAGGACATCGAATCAAGAAACCGCCGTAACGGCGGTTTATTTTTTCTCCCGCCTCCGTAACGCTTGGCAGACCGACCGCTACGCGATCCAGCTGCGTTGCTAGAGCGCATCCGAGTGTTTTTCCCTTGTTTCTCCAACTGAGGGGGGTGGCTCCGAAGAACACGATGCCTCCTGTGTTTTGTCTTTGACTTGATAGCCGATCCGGCTAGTCTTTGGATACCCATCTAGACGGAGTTGGAATGTGAGACCTGACCCTCGCGGAATGCTCTTGGCAGGGCTGGTGTGTTGTAGCGCCGCGGCGGCTTCAGGCCTCGATACCCGGCCGTGGAACGATAGCTGCTTCGCGCCGCCACGTCCGGTTTCCGATGTGGCCCTTGCGCTGACACCTGCCTTTACCAACCTGACCTTCACCCAGCCGGTTGCCATGCTACAGGCACCGGGGGACAACTCCCGCTGGTTCGTGGTGGAAAAGCCCGGGCAGGTGATCGCATTCTCTGCGCTTGGGCCCAACCCGGCGAAATCGACCTTTGTCGATATTCAGGGACGAGTCGAAGCTGGCTATGGCGAAGCCGGCCTGCTCGGCCTCGCCTTTCACCCCGGCT
>JAHEIA010000002.1:0-16596 GCA_024639625.1 Chromatiales bacterium | reverse complement strand
TTCCTGTCCTACACGGCGCCCGGCAATCCTCTGGTCTCGCGGGTCTCCCGGTTTCAGACGATGCCCGGCGGGCAAACCCTGGACCCGACCTCGGAACAGATCATTCTCAGTGTCGATCAGCCCTTCGGCAACCATAACGGCGGAGGCATCGCCTTCGGCAACGACGGGTACCTCTACATCGGATTCGGCGATGGCGGCTCCGGAGGGGACCCGCTCGGTAACGGCCAGAACACGAACACCCTGCTGGGGGCGTTTCTGCGCATCGATGTGGATGGAAGCGCCCCCTACACCATCCCGCCCGACAATCCGTTCGCAGCCGGCGGCGGTCGCCCGGAGATCTACGCCTACGGATTCCGCAACCCCTGGCGCTGGAGCTTCGACCGGGGCACAGGAGACCTTTGGGCAGGGGATGTGGGTCAGGGGCTCTGGGAGGAGGTGGATCGGGTGGCATTGGGCGGCAATTACGGCTGGGACATCATGGAGGGCAGCCAGTGCTACAACGCCGCCAGTTGCGACTCTGCCGGCATGTTGCCGCCGATCGCGGAATACAGCCATGCGGAAGGCTGCTCGGTAACCGGGGGCTATGTCTACCGCGGCGCGGACATTCCCCAGCTGGAAGGAACCTACGTCTATGGAGACTACTGTAGCGGGCGCATTTGGGGTGTGTTCTACAACCCGGCGGGCGGGCCTTTTTCCCAGGTACTGCTCGACAGCGGACGGGTGATCTCCAGCTTCGCCGAGGGCCACGACGGTGAGCTGTATCTGCTCGACTACACCCAAGGCAGTATTTACCGGCTGGTCGATGCCGGGTCACTGCCACCGGTTGTCTTTCCTCAATTCCTGTCCGAGACTGGGTGCGTCGACCCGGCGGACCCGACACAACCGGCGCCAGCGATGATCCCCTACGATCTGAACGTGCCGTTCTGGTCCGACAGGGCTGCAAAACTGCGCTGGCTCGCCTTGCCCAACGGCACAACGATTGAAGTCAGCCCCGAAGGCGATTGGGTGTTCCCGATCGGTACCGTGCTGATGAAGACCTTTTCGCTCAATGGGAAACGCGTCGAAACCCGGATCATGGCGCGCCACAGCGATGGCGACTGGGGCGGCTACAGCTTCGAGTGGGACGATGCCCAGACGGACGCGGCCTGGGTCGTCGGCGGCAAAAGCAAATGGATTGGCCAACAGGAATGGGAATTTCCGAGCACCCCGGGATGCCTGCGCTGCCACACCGCGGCCGCCGGCCGTTCCCTGGGGCCCGAAACGGCCCAGATGAATCGGGACTTTACCTATCCGAGCACCGGACGCACCGACAATCAGCTCGCCACCTTCGATGCGATCGGTCTGTTTTCCTCCCCGCTGCCCGAGCCGCCGGAAAACCTGCCGGTCTATCCGCGCCTCGACGACCTGGCTGCGAATCCCCATGCTCGGGCACGGGCGTGGCTGCACAGCAACTGTTCCCACTGCCACCGGCCGGGCGGGACCACCAACAACAATATCGATCTGCTGTATGCGAGCGCGTTTTCGGACATGGGCATTTGCGGCGTTGTCCCGAGTACCGGCGATCTGGGTATCTCTGGGGCCAGTATCTTCGCGCCCCGAGACCCGGCGCGCTCGACCCTGTGGGCGCGTGCGGCGCGCCGGGACGCCTACGGCATGCCGCCGCTCGGCAGCAATCTAACCGATCCGACGGGGCTTGCGCTTGTAACCGACTGGATTGCGACCACCCCGACCTGCGACTGCATCCAGCCGCCGCTCACGCTGTATAACCTGAACCTAGGTCCGGGGCTGTCCCAGCATGCCGCCGCCTGTTCGATCATCGTCGGGCCCAATGTGAGCGTACCGGCCGGCGCTCGATTGGTTCTGCAGGCGCCGGTGGTTGTCTTAGAGTCAGGCGTGAGCATCGGGCAAGGGGGTCGACTGGAGATTTTCTCCCCCTGAGCAAGCCGGATAAATGCTAGCGGAGCAGCGGCTGCACCGGTTCCCCAGCTCAAGCGGCAGAATCACCGTCCGCTTCAACCAATCGCGGGTCGAAGCTGAACGGCTCGCTCGATGCCCCGGCAACCAAGGCCTCGAAGTCGGGATGCGCCGGATTTAAGAGCAGGTTGCGTTGCTGCGGCACCAGCGTGCTGGGGACCGCTAGTCCCAGGGACGGGCGGCGGGAGATCCACTCGTCACCGATCGCCGCCGTGGAGGAGGGTGGTGGATCGCTCCGCCAATCGGCGGGAAGCGCACGCGGGTCCAATCGCATCACGCTCGCGTCGGGCAGATCCAGACCGAACAGCCGGTAGTGATTTAGCACTTCGTTTCGGTGAAGGTGCACCAACAGCTCGAGAACGGCCAGCGAGACTGTATCGGAGGCGTACACCATCGCCACCCCCTTGCTGTTCCATCGGCCGCCGTACGCCTTGGCGCCGGAGCCGTCCAAGGCGCTGTCGGCGTAACGCGCCTTCACCAGTCGGTACGCGCGCATCAGGTGTAGACGCCGTGCTCAAGGCGACCTACCAGATCCCGCACCTCGGCCGCCCCGGCCTCGGTATCCAGATGCTGCAAGGGAGGGGTGCCGCTCAGCGCCTTCGCGGGTTCGCTGAGCCAGCCACGAGCCGCTTCGGCGTCGTCTTCGAACAGCTGGAGGGCCTGGCGGTAAGCGGCAGCGACGCGATATACCCGGTCGCTCTCCGCGGACGAGAGCAGGCCGGAGGGGCTCCTGCGGCGCCGGGTCAAGGTCGCCGGGGCAATCCGTGTCACCTTCAGCAGCGTCTGCTGCGGGACGCGAAGTTCATCGGCCAGCTTCTCGATCACCCCTGCAGGGAAACCCTGGTGGATCTGCTTGACCAGGGCCGCCCGGTCCTGGACCAGCCCCAGGCTGCGAAACAGCCCCCTGGCCGTAGCATCTCCGGCGTTCCGTGCGGCGGGAATCGACGGGCGATGGGGTTTGAAGAGTTTGATCTGCGCAGTCATCGGCTACACCATGTCTATTCTGTATGGAATAAAATATACCATCAAATGGAATGCAAGCAAGCAAATGGCGGGGCGGCTGTGAAATCGACCCAGTTGCCGCAGCCTGCGGTTGCGTGAGAAAACACCCTAGGCAAGGGGTGTGCGTCTGGTAGTTCGTACTGGGCTAAAATAGGGTGCGGTGATGTTTCTTCGAGGAGAAATCGTATGGAAGTTGGATTCTTGGGGGCCATACTCGGCCTGGTTACCGTCAGCCTCGTTCGCATCTCCTACATGGCCAGGGACATCAAGGAGATCAAGGAGTCGCTCGAAAAATGCGATACCAGCCGAATCGGATAGGCTATTTCGCAGCGCTAATGGCGGAGCCTTTAGCCGCCGGACCCTCGGCGGCCCGCACAGAGATGTGGCCCGTCTGTGCTCCTCCAGTGGGACTCAACCCGGGCGCATGGATCCTGGAAGACGAAGATGATTGATCACGAACTCGATCGGGCAACCTCGGTATTGCACGTACGCCCGAAAGGCCCGCTGACAGCCGAAGACTTTGCATCGCTCGCCGCCCAGTTGGACCCCTTCGTCGAGGAGACCGGCGGTTTGCAAGGGCTACTTATCGAGGCTCGGGAGTTTCCGGGCTGGGACAACCTGGGGGCGATGCTCAAGCACCTGCGTTTCGTGCGCAACCATCACCACCGGATCGGCAAGGTTGCGCTGGTTACAGACTCGCGGTTGGGTGATTTGGCCGAAAGTCTTGCCGGCCACTTTGTTGCAGCCCAGGTGAAACATTTCCCCGCGGATCAGCTACCGGCAGCGCACGCCTGGCTGATCGCGGATTGAGCGCGGGCTCGACAGCACGACATGCGTGCCGCGAAGCGCGCCCGGGCGCAGACTGCCTTCGTTCTTCCTATGCGCAAGACCCATACGTATGCCGAACCTAGCGGGCGGCGGAGACCTATCTCGCGAGCCCCGCGATCAAACTAGATCGACGTCGGAAATAATCTCCACCAGCGCCGGACCCTCGTGGGCGATCGCCTCGCGCAGCGCCTTTTCCAACGTCTCCCCGGCGGTGTCCACCCGCACGCCGTGACCGCCACAGTTGCGGGCGAACTCAGCGAAATCCGGGTTGTGCAGGGAGGTCTGCCAAACTGGCCAGTTTCCCGCCCGTTGCTCCTTCGAGATCTTGCCTAGTTCATTGTTGTTCAGCAGCACATGAGTGATGTTCATGCCGTACTTCACAGCGGTGGTGAATTCCGCAAGATATTGGCCAAAACCGCCGTCGCCGCTGATGGAGATCACCCGGCGTTCTGCCTGGGCCGTAATGGCTTGGGTTGCCGCCCAGGCCCCCATGGCTGCGGGAAAGCCAAAGCCGATGGAACCGAGATAACCGGACATCAAAACACTCTGTCGCTGGCACTCGAAGTAGCGGCCGAACGAATAGGTGTTGTTGCCCACATCCACGGCGATCACCGCGTCCTCCGGGCAGGCTCGGGACAGGGCGGCGAAGATCGCAGCGGAGCTTACCCCATGCCCCCGGTCGCGTTCGGCGCGGCGGACCTTTTCCTCGCGCCACAGGCGCTGGCGTTCGGCGATTGCAGGGCGTTGATCGACGGCCGCAAGGGTAGCCGGCAGTTCGGCGAGCAGACGTTGTGCGGTGACCTCGATTTCACCCCACACCGGCACCTCCACTGGATGAAACTTACCCAGCGCCATGGGATCTAAATCCACTTGGATGATGGGCTTCTTCGGCGTGATGCCGGTATGGTTGGAGAACGAGGCCCCGAAAACGATCAGTAGATCCGATTCGTTCATGCACCAGCTGGCCACCGGGGTCCCGCTGCGCCCGAGCACCCCCGCCGCCAGCGGGTGATCGTCGGGAATCTGCCCCTTTGCCTTGAAGGTGGTCAGCACGGGTGCACTGAGACGCTGCGCAAGCTGGATGACGGCGTCCATCGGCTCGCGGGCACCGTACCCGACCACGATGGCGGGCCGCTCGGCAACCCTGATTCGCGCCACTGCGGCTTGAATACTCGTCTCCGACGGGGCGATGTCCAGGTGCCCTAGGCGGCCATCCGGCGCCGAAGGCGCTGCACCCTCCGCCGCGGGGATTACCTGGACTTCGTCCGGAAAGATCAGGTGGGACACGTCCCGTTCCACCACCGCGTGCTTGAGCGCCAGCGTCATCAACTCGGCGTGCCGGCTGTTCGGCAGCACGGTCTGGCTGAAGGCGCTGACCGCGGAGAAGGCGTCGGCCAGATCGATCTCCTGGAAAGCCCCCGGGCCGAAGACCTGGGTGTTGACCTGGCCGGTTAGCGCCAGCACCGGTGCCCGGTCGACCTTGGCATCCCACAGACCGGTGAGCAGGTTGGTTGCACCCGGTCCGGCAATGCTCAGGCACGCCGCGGGGCGACCGGTCAGCTTGGCGAAGCCGGAGCAAGCGAAGGCCGCCGCCCCCTCATGGCGGATCCCGATATAGGTCAGCTTGCCTGCGGCCTCCTGTTCGCGGATAGCGTCCGCCAGGCCCAGGTTGGAGTGACCCACCATGCCGAAAACATGGCTTACCCCCCAGTTCACCAGGGTCTCGATCATGACGTCGGAGACCGTACGCACCCGCTCCCGGCGCTCCTTGACCTGGACATAGACCCCGTCGTCGCGCTCGTCGACGGGATAAATAGCCACCCCGTCGCCAAAGCTGCCGGGGGATTTCCCAGTCAGGGGGTGGAAATCCCAGCCATGCCAGGGGCAGCGCAGCCAGCAGTCGCCCTCGCCGGTACATTCGATGGAACCTTCGCCTAACGGGCCTCCTTGGTGCGGACAGGCGTTATCCAGGGCGCCATAGCTCCCGTCGAAGCGGGTGAGCGCAAGGCTTTTGCTTCCTGCCTGTGCGGTTCGCACCTCGCCATCCCGCAAGTCGTTCGGCTCCGCGACCTTGTGCCAGACCGTATCCAGCCCTTCCTGGGCATCCAGGTCCGCATCGCTGATCTGCTTATGGCTGCCGTCGCAGAACGGGGGATTGCCGGTGTGTTTGCATTGGCAGAGGAAATATTTGTCGTCCTTTTCCGGGGTGAAGGCTAGGGGGGTGAATTCGCTGCCCTGATGAGAGCCGTCGCACAAGGGCTGGGTCTTCGATCGACCACAGGAACACCAGTAAACGGTAGTCCCAGCCTTCAGCTCGACCGGTATCGGCTTAGTGTCCGCGATCTTCGGTGCTTTCATTGGGTTACTCCAGCAGTTGCTTGTTCCCCGCGATGCATTCCGATCTGCCACCCCCCATTAGTAGCTTGGTTAGGGAGCGGGTCACGTTCGCACAATGCCGACGCGTTCCAGCTCTCCAGTGCTGCGGTTCAGCCGCCACCTGGCTTCCGCGCGACGACCTGGACCACTGCTCCCGTCCCGTTATGGAACTCCCCCTCGCGTACTTCTCGCAGGAGTTCCTCGGCATGCAGAAACGCAAGACCGGCCAGTTCGCCCCGCAGACTCTCCAGGTCCATCATCAGCTCGACCGTCGGTGGACCTCCGGTGGCGTATTCCAGCTGCCTGGGAGTATAAGCCTCCAGCAGAAATACACCGCCGAGGCGAAGACCGTTCACCGCGCGCCGGTGCACTCGAGCCCGCAATCCCGGAGGCAGATGGCAGAATACGGACACGATCGCATCCCAGCGCGCCGGTTCGATGACGAAATCGTCAAGATCCGCCTGTACCGTTCGGATTCTGACCTCACGCTCGGTCGCCAGTAGTTGCGCTTTCCGCAAACCGATCCCGGAGGTATCCACGGCAGTAACCTCGTACCCCTGTTGCGCCAGCCAGACCGCGTTGCGCCCTTCGCCTTCGCCGAGACAGAGCAGCCTTCCCGCGGGTAGTTCCTCCGCCATAGCAACCAGGAACTCGTTTGGCTCAGTACCGTAGGCATAGGTCTCTTCGCCGTAGCGCTGGTCCCACATATTCGGCCTCATCGTCGTCTTCACGAAGCAGTGACCGTAAGCAGGGCCGCTAGTCCACGGATTGAGATGCGGGCGCCGAACCTAGAGCGACTGATGGCTGCCGTCACAATAAGGCTTGTTCGCGGACTGCTTACAACCGCAAAGATAGACGGTCTCGGTTTTCTCTGCGGTAAAGGGTAGGGGGTCAATACCGGTTCCCTGGTGTGATCCGTCGCACACCGGCTGGTTCTTGCTGCGGCCGCAGGCGCACCAGTAATAAGTCTTTCCCTCCGTCACCTCGAACGCAAAGGGCCCTTTGCGGGCGACGACTGCTTCTTCACTCATTTGTGTTCTCCTCTTGTTCATCGACTTCCCCGCTTTCCGACCATAGCGCATCCGCCCCGGGATGCCACCCCGGATCGGCAATCGATTTCAAAGCGGGCCCATCCGAAGCCACTGCGCCGTGATCTGCACGAGGCGCGGGTTCGATCTTCTCGCCACTTTGCGAGGCGCACAAGGGTCGGATATGAGGTGCCGATTCTCGAGTATCAAGCGGTGGCGGTACCGCGGCAGCGCAAGGGGGCAGAACCACCAAACTGATATACTTAATTATAAAGAGGTAATTTAACTCTTCTGCCGGTGGCATGACGCCCGCATTCGGCAATTGTCAGGGTCCGGCGGAACACGCACAGGAGAAGGGCCATGACATACTCGATCTCATCCCAATCTGTCCGTTGTGTTGTCGCCGCACTGGCATGCTGCGTGGCACTTTCCAGCCCTGTCTTGGCGGAGACCACCGAGTGCACGGTGATCGACTCGCTACCGTACATCATCGCCGACCAGGGAGTATATTGTCTGAAAGCAAGCCTGGGCACTGACATCGCGACGGGCAACGCGATCACCATCAATACTAACAACGTCACCATCGATCTCAACGGTTTCAAGCTGGGTGGGCTCGCAGCGGGGCCCTCGACACAGGCGATTGGGATCTTTGCCGAAGACCGCAAGAACATAACTATCCGCAACGGGATCATTCGCGGATTCTACTTTGCGATAAATCTGCTCGAGAGTCCAACCGGCCTCTCGCTTGGCCATCTTATCGAGGATGTGCGGGCGGACCAGAACCGAGCCATCGGCATACAGGTTTTCGGACACGGCACAATCGTTCGACGCAACCAGGTAGTGACCACCGGTGGTGGCGACTACGCGTACGGGATTGCCACGCTTGGAGACGGCGTAAGGATCCTCGACAACGATGTAACCGACACCCAAGCGGACTCAAGTTGGGCAATCGGTATCGAGCACGCACGGGGCACGGGTGCCGTGCTCAAGAACAACCGAGTCTCCGGCGTTACCAACCTATCGTATCCGACTCAGACCTCCGGTATCGATCTATATAATTCGCCGACCAGCGGAATGGTGATTGCGAACGAGGTCTCTGATACCGGGCAGGACTGTATCTCCTTCGCCGATGGCGCCACGGGCATCTATCGCAACAACACAGTCTCCGGCTGCACCACGGACTACTCCGGAGGTACCGACGGCGGCGGCAACTTCCCGGACCCAAGTCCGTAATCCGCTATCTGTTGCGGTCGGCCTAGGACGTCGAAAGCCGGATTTCCGGCCCGGTCCGCCCCGAGACACCGGGACCAGGCTCAACGGGCTGCATGCAGAATGGGACGAGGTGGCGCAGGGCCTTGCCATCGCTGCCAAATAGTCCGGCCAACCCGAGCCGTGGCGAAGCTCGTTTCCCCCCTCGCGGATCCAATCAGCCGGACATCTACTGCGTCCAAGGCGAGGCGGTAGTCGAGGAAGGGCTCCTGCCTCACGAGGGCAGGAACGCGAGCTGCGGATCGTCGAACCGGTCTCGATAGCAGGTGATCTTTCGTGTTTGAATGTTAGACCTGACCCCAGTTTTTTAGCCGGGGGTAGTGGCGTTTTCGCCAATCGGTGTTAGATTTACCACCAACGTCTGCTCAAACCTCACACGGATTTGGTGGCTTTAGGTTCCCGCATTGCAGGGGGCAAGGGGTTACCGACACTCCCAGGTCCCGTGAGTCCGAGCTCCTAGTCGATCCTGAGAAGCCCGGAAATGAACTCTCAGTTTACGCAACGCGCTCGTGTTTACGTCGGGACCCTGATAGTCCCGGTCTTGATGGCGGCCTGTGTGACCCAACCGACCCAAGAACCGCCTGACGCCGCGGAGCTCACGCTGCCGGCTCCCCCAGCGCGCTCAACACCGGCTGAAGAGATGGCTGCGATACGGCCGGAGGCAAGCGCTGACCATCGCCCAAACCCCGCGATAATCGAGCGGAGAACCGAAACAGAGCTGGAAGTCGCGACGCTGGGGATCCAAGCGGGCGAAGCGGAAACCGATGCCCGGCCCCCAGCCGGACGCGGGACCACTGTGAAAGAGGCAGTTGCAACCACCCCTGCCGCTCCCCAAGAAACCCCGCAGTCCGTGCAGGCCGCAACAAGCAAGGTCGCGTTCCGTTCCGCCGATCCTCGCGGACGAGACGCCCCCGAACCGGTGCCTGCGACCGCCGCGGATGCACCGGCAGCCCAGTCCCCGCGTGATCCATCTGGGCAGCGCGCTAGCATCACCGCCCAGCCCGAATCCGCGACAAGCATCGCGACCGAGACCCGCGCGGAGATCGTGAAGCCGGCTACGCCCCCGACTGCCAACGCGGAGTCAAAGCTTGACGAAGAGGTTCATCTGGCGATGATCCCCAAGCCGCCGAGCGGGATCCCGCGGAAACCCGGTATCGCCGATCTGAGCTACGACGACGCGAGCCTGCCGATCACCTTGGCCGGGGGCTGGGTATTGGACCGGCGTCCCGATCCACTGGATGGGGCGACCCGATGCCTATTGCTGTCCCGCGAGTTCACCATTTACGATGGCTACGAACCGACCAAAGCGCAGATCCAGGTGACCCTAGACGCAGTGCTGGTCAAGACGGACTCCAATATTGATACTAGTTACCCGGAGCAGGGGCTTCGCGTGGATGACGGTGCGCTTGTCGCTTTCGCCCCGCAGATCCTGAACGAGCGCGCCCTCTACACCAAGCAAGCGGTGCAGGTGGCTATGGCCAAGGGTGAGCGTCTGACCCTGGCTTTGGGTTTCTGGCCTACCTGGCCGGTAACCCGAACCCAGCAAGCGACGCTGGACCTCGCGGGATTCGATATTGCCTTCGCGGCGCTGCAGGAGTGCTCGAAAACACAATAGGAGCGGCGTGCGCGATGCGACCCGCTGTGGGATGAGAACGGAATTATGAGCTTACGTCTTACATTCAATCTAGTGCTCGGCCTGGCGACCTTGGGCGGCATCGGCCTGGCAGCTTGGTCCACCCAGGAGTTTCTGGAGGAGAATGCACGGCAGGAGGTGCTCGACAGCGCCCGCATGATGCTGCAAAGCGCGATTGCGGTGCGCGGCTACACCATCCAAGAGGTGCGCCCGCTGCTGGCGCTGCAGCAGAAGCGCCAGTTCCTGCCACAAACGGTACCCGCCTATGCCGCGCACCGCTACGTCGATCAATTGCAGAAAGAGTACCCGGATTACAGTTACCGGGAAGCGACCCTGAACCCGACCAATCCGGTGGATCGCGCGGTCGACTGGGAAGCGGACATCGTCAATTGGTTTCGCAACCACGAGGACCAAACTGAGCTGATCGGCACGAGAGATACCCCGACCGGCCCCTCCCTCTACCTGAGTCGGCCGATCAAGATCTCCGACCCGAAGTGCCTCGGCTGCCACAGTACACCGGCGGAAGCCCCCCAAACCATGATCGATACCTATGGCACGGCGAATGGTTTCGGGTGGAAACTGAACGAGGTCGTCGGCGCACAGATCGTGTCGGTTCCCATGAGTGTTCCGATGAACCGGGCGCATGAGACCTTCACCATCTTTCTTGGCGTGCTGGTCGGGATCTTCCTGCTGGTAGCGATCCTGTTGAACCTCATGCTGCACTACATTGTGATCAAGCCGATCAAGAACATGGCACACAAAGCCAACGAGATCAGTATGGGAGCCTTGGACGTTCCGGAACTGGAGGTGAAGGGCAAGGGCGAGATCGCCGTTCTCGGCCAGTCATTCAATCGCATGTACCGCAGTCTGACCAACGCGGTCACCATGCTGAACGAATCCGTCGACGCAAATCTGCCGTCACGGCACGACCGCCCATGACACGATCCGCGACAACCAAGGAGCCGATGGGGCCGCCATGACCGACATGCCGAAGACGCTGGGCAAGTATCGCATCCAGTCCGTGCTGGGGCAGGGGGCCATGGGGGTGGTGTACAAGGGCGTCGACCCGGATATCGAGCGTCCGGTGGCAATCAAGGTCATGCATCCCCACCTTCGCCAGAACGAAGGCGCGGACGCGATGCAGTTGCGCTTTCGCCGGGAGGCCAAAGCGGCGGCCCGTTGCTTCCACCCGAACATCGTGACCGTGTTTGATCTAGGCACCGACCGGGGGCTGGACTTCATCGTCATGGAACTGGTGGAGGGAAGGGAGCTCAAATCCTTTCTCGCCCAGGGACACGAGTTCTCTCAGGCCGAATCGATCTACATGATCGTCCAGGTCCTCAAGGCCCTGGAGGCGGCGCACAGTCACGGCGTTATACACCGGGACATCAAACCGGGAAACGTCATCCTGCTGCAGACCGGAGGGGTCAAGGTGGCGGACTTTGGGGTAGCCAGAATCGATCACTCGGAGCTGACGGTCACCGGCCACTTATTTGGCACCCCGGTCTACATGTGCCCGGAAGGGCTGCGCGGCGAGCCGGTAGACCAGCGGGCGGATATCTACAGCAGCGGGATGCTGCTGCTCGAACTCGTAACGGGTCAGAAGCCTCTGCCCCAGCAAGTTCTGACGCAGCCTGTGGCCAGCTTTCTGGACCACGCGTTGCAGAGCGAGCGCGGGAGCCAGCTCCCGCAAGAGTTACGAGCAATCCTGCAGCGGGCGCTGGCCCAGGACCCGAGACGGCGGTTTGCCAGTGCCAGGGATTTTCTCGTCGAGCTGGAGAGGGTGCCGGAGCCTGCCGATTCCGAGCAGACGGCGATGGAAACGCTCGCCGCAAGCGTCGCGGTGCTGCACCCTGCAGCCACCGAGCGGGCCGAGATGTCCGTGTGGACAGACGAGCTGTTGCACAAGCTGGAACTCGAGCTGGCCACCTATACGGGTCCGGTGGCCGGGTTTCTGATCAGAAAGTTCTTCGCCGCCAGCCATTCGCCGATGGAACTAGTCGAATCGCTGGCGCGCCACATCGATGATCCCAGCGAGCGGGATCGCTTCATCAGCCGCGCGAAACATTGCCTGGCCACCGGCAGTTGCCCCGGAGTAGGCTCCACCGGCGGCCTGGGGGGCGGGGCTCACATGACGCTTGCGGACACCCTGACACCCGACCAGATGGCGCGCCTGAGCCGAGTCCTGGCCGGTCACCTGGGCCCCATCGCCCGCCAACTGGTCACACACCATGCTCGGCGCACCTACCGGCTCGATGAACTGCATGCCGAGTTGGCGGAAAGGATAGCCAACCCGGCGGAGCGCCAGGCGTTCCTGCGCGAAGTACGCAGTTGATCGGGCCCTGCTCGAGCGTGAGCGAGTCGATCGGGACCCACGCCGCGACCACCATCGAGAACAGGGACAAACCGCGCCGGTTCCGCAAAGGGCAACCGTCGAGGATTGCCTGCCGCAAGACCCGCGTGGGGCGGATGGTGCGTGCGGGGCGTCAGGATCGATATTTGGTCCTCTGGCCGGCACCCTATTACGGATCTCACCACGGGCTGGGTATATGGGCTTAGGGACACCGGACAGTCCCTCGGAACCGGCCTGGTTGTCGTGCGCGGACGGCCAACAGCTTGCGCTGACGAGCCCGTTCAACATCGGTCGCTCGTCGCGCTGCCGACATGTTTTGGACGACGCCAAGGTTTCCCGGGAGCACACGCTGCTGGAGCTCGACGAAGTGGAAGGGCACTGGCTGGTGATCGATCTCGGGAGCACCAACGGCACCTATGTAAACGGCCAGCGCATCGCGAGGCCGATGCCCTTGAAAGACGGCGACGAGATCCGGATCGGCGATGCCCTGCTCGTTTTTCACCACCCGAGCATGGATCCCGGCTACGCCGCGGACCTCACAGTAGCCGCTCAGACCGAGATTGCCATCGTCCGCAAACGTTGCTGGCTAATGATTGCCGACGTCGTACAGTCCACTCGCCTCATCCAGGAGCTGCCCCACGCAGAGTGGAGCGCCAAGCTGCGCCGCTGGGTCGGCGAGTGCGAGGCAATCGTTAAGACCAGTGGTGGCCTGGTCAACGAATACCTGGGCGACGGGCTGCTGGCCTTTTGGCTCGACACCCCGGCCATGGAAACGCGCATCGCTCACGTCCTGCGACGTTTCGGCAGACTGGAATCGGAATCAGGACTGGCGTTCCGGATCGTCTGCCACTACGGCATGATCAGTGTCGGGGGCGGGATCAGCAGCGGTCTGGAGAAGCTCGTCGGCAGGGACCTGAACTTCGTTTTCAAGGTCGAGAAAACTGCGTCGATTACCGGCCGCAAGATCAGCCTGACAGAGGCCGCGGCCCGGCGCTTGTCGGCGCTGATGGAGCTCGAGCCAACCGGGGCCTTCTCGGTACCTGGATTCGAGGGCATGCACACGCTCTTCACGCCGCTTTCCCCGACTCCCCTTCAGCAACCCGCGGACCCGCCCTGATCGCCGATCGTTGGTGTCGTTCGCATTGTAGCCGCGGCCCCCTCTGTAGCGTCTGCAAACGTCGGGGCCGCCAAGACCTTATTCCTTTTTCGCACAAGAGCGGCGTACAAGACGCTTGCGACTCCCGTGAGATACAGAAAAATCAGCTCCACTGCGCAGAGCACGGCTCGAGTCGAAGGAACCTCTTCCTTGCCGCACTGGAGCGCACACGATTCGCACATTATCCCCAGAGCTAGACATAATGGCCCACCACGCTGAGGTGGGTCCAACCCATTGAATTGCTGAAGAGGCCTGCCTCCCGGAGTATCGTGGGTTGCGCTGCGCAGGTCGTTTGTCTCGCGTCATCGACCGCTGTCCTTCCGTCGTATTCGCTACTTCGTGTAGCATGATTTCCTATTCTCCTCCGACAGGGATCTCCGTGTATGCCCCTGAAGTTTATTGCTCTCCTGCTGCTGTGCCAGCTCCTCGGGGAGGTGCTTGTCGTCTGGAGCAGTCAACCCATACCCGGTCCGGTGGTGGGCCTGGTTCTCTTGTTTTTCGGTCTTGGGCTGCGCGGAGGCATTCCCGAGGGACTTGGGCGGGTGGTGGATGGTCTGCTCGCTCATTTGTCATTGCTGTTCGTGCCTGCGGGTGTCGGTGTGATGCTGCATATCGCCATGCTGCGCGAGGAGTGGTTGGCAATTTCGCTGGCCCTGGTGCTCAGCACGGTGGTGACCATCGCAGTGACGGGGGTACTGATGACGGCACTCATCCGGTGGGTCGAGCGTCGACGAGGGGAACACTGAGCCATGGAGCTGGATCTTGCCCTCGGCGACATCTGGGTCTACCTTTCCGCCAGCCCGCTGTTGCACCTGACGCTCACAGTGGCAGCGTATGTGCTTGCGGACTGGATCTTTCAACGCAGCGGACGGAAGGCCCTGTTCAATCCGGTGCTCTCGTCGATCATCGTTCTGGTGGTCATCCTCCGTGTAACGGAAACGGACTACCAGACCTATTTTGCCGGCGCGCAGTTTGTGCACTTCATGCTGGGACCCGCTACAGTGGCTCTCGCCATACCTTTGTACCGAAATCTGCATCTCATACACAGGCTGTGGCTTCCAATCCTGTTGACCATCATTATCGCTGCCATCGTTTCCACAACGAGTGCCGTCCTGATCGCACAATGGCTTGGTGCATCGAAACAAACCCTGATTTCTTTGGCACCCAAGTCGGTGACCGCGCCAGTGGCGATGGGAATCGCGGAAAAGGCGGGCGGCTCGCCCTCACTGAGCGCCGCGCTGGTCGTACTCACCGGCGTGCTCGGCGCGGTCATCGGTACTGCCGTATTGGCGGCGGTTCGGGTTCGAGACGACCGCGTTCGAGGTCTTGCGCTTGGCGTGAACTCGCACGGTATCGGCACCGCGAGGGCGTTTCAGATCAGCGACCTCGCGGGTGCATTTTCTGCGCTAGCCATGGGGCTGACGGCTTTGGTTTCCGCGTTCGCGCTGCCCTTTGCGCTGCGCTGGGTGTTTGGCAGTTAGCACCAACCGTTCACGCGCCGCTTTACCACCTGCAGGACTTGGAACCGCCTGCACATAGCTTGGCTCCTGGTCGACGCATGCAGCTTGCGAAAGTGCTTCATCGGCAGACCCGGGCTAACGACCTCAGCTGTCTCCCCTACCTTGAAGCCAAGGATTTGCACAGCTGGCGGTCGATCCGTTGCCGCTTGAACCACCGATCGCCGCTGCCAAAACCTAGTGATCATCGTCGTGCGAACGCAGGGCCCACTAATCCTGCCTCCGATCCCCTCATGCGGTGCATGGGACCAAGTCCTCTGTTCGCGTCAGAGCAATTGCCCCTCGGTTGCCGACGATCCGACAACACGCGCCAGAAATCGATGCTACTCGTCCGCCCTCGATCCCGAGCCCAGATTAGATTGCTCGGTTTGGTTGAACCGACGGCCGCCTGCCGGTTTCAGCTTTTCGTGTAAACAACCGCTTACCGCCACGGAAGCGCGATGCCCCAGGCGGATTGCCCAGGCAGGCGGCCGCGTACGGCGGTAACGGCGGAAAGATCGCGGATCCCGCAGCCAGAGACGCGCGCGCACAAAGCGCGTTGAAAACCTGCTGCGCGATCCTCGGCAACAGCAGGTGGAAGATTATCCCACGAGCAGAGTAGGCGGCCTGGGGGGATGCGGGGCGGAGGGTGTGTTGAAGGTTTTTACAGGTTTTTTGCGCAAGGAAATTGGATGTCCTGTTGCGTACAGACAGAATCAACGACTCTTAAGATCATGTTTGCTTGACAATCCGGAAGGGCGCGGGTAAACGTAGGCGTACGGGAGTGAAGCACCCGCCTGAGAAAGCGGGGTACAACCCACAGTCAGGTGCCTGCATAGGCGCGATGGTGGTGCATCGCTTAACGTTATCTTTGAATTTTGCGGCTGTTGCAGAGAAATTTGTACTGCGGTCTTCTTGTGAATTTTTCGCTTCGCGGGAGACCAGGCTCGGGCCGAGCGATTTTCGCCGGAAATTCTTTAGGCTGGTAACCAGCGCGGGCAGATTGGCGACGTTCCCCTGGCGAGCAACAGGCAGCGAGTGGTAGCGAGCGAGCTAAGCCCGCTGACTGGATATATTCCATCAATGTGCGACGTCCGATGTTCGGGCGCCCTCCAACAAGGCGGCTATTTTCGCCTGGCGGACGAGGAGGAAAGGCTTTGTTAACCGAACTCTTATTTAGCCTCTGCATCACCATCCCAGGTAGCCCTACCAGTTGTAGCGGCGAGACCCCTCCGGAATTGCCATACCCACTGCCGTCCGAGAGCGAAGTCCTCGACCTGACCATCAGCGCTGTCAAGATCGCTAGCCCCCCAGTGGTGACCTTCGTCGTCACCAACGAGAACGGTACCCCTGTGCTGCTGACGCAGGACGACATCGCGTCGGGTGCGTTACGCTTCGGCATTGTGAAACTGGTTCCTGGCCTCGACGGCGATGCCGACAGCTGGCAGAGCTACATCAATACGATCGAGAACGCCACGCCG